>REEF01001106.1 GCA_007695205.1 Planctomycetaceae bacterium | reverse complement strand
CTATGGCGCCGGCGGGTCGACGCGTGATAAGACATTGGAGATCGTCAGCCAGGTCAAGCGAACGTTCGACGTGCCGGTTGCCTCGCATCTGACATGCGTCGGTTCCACCGTCCCGCAATTGCGAGACTATCTGGGGCGGGCAGCCGAGGCGGGGATCGATCACATTGTCGCCTTGCGCGGCGACCCACCGAAGGGGACCACCGAATTCACTCCCATCGAAGGCGGGTTGCGATACGCCTCGGAACTGGTCGGCCTGATCCGCGAGGATTACCCGCAATTCGGTGTTGTCGTCGCAGGTTATCCGGAAAAACACCAGGAAGCGCCCAGCATGGACGTCGATCTGGAGAACTTGAAACGCAAGGTGGACGCAGGTGCCGACGTGGTGGTCACCCAGTTGTTCTACGAAAACTTCGATTTTTTCCGGTTCCGCGATCGCTGCGAGCGAATGGGGATTCGGGTTCCCATCATCCCGGGAATCATGCCGATAACCAACCTGTCCCAAATCCGCCGGATTTCGTCGATGTGCGGCGCTCGCTTGCCCGAGGCTTTTGTGTGGCGTCTGCAGGAAAACGAGGATCCCGACTGGCAGTTTCAAGTGGGGATTGATTTCGCCATCGTCCAGGTCGAACAACTGGTACGCGAAGGGATCGCCGGCGTGCACTTTTACGTGTTGAACAAGTCACAAGCCGCGTCGCACGTCATGCAGGCCGTTCGATTGCCACGCTGACCCCCAACGTGGCACAAAAAGTGGGACGGATTGCCAATCCGTCCTACGTGTGTTGTGGGACGGATTGGTAATCCGTCCTACGTATGTTGTAGGACGGATTGGTAATCCGTCCGTGACATACCCATGCGAAACCGAAAGGTCGAGCTGCCGCGGGCTGGGACCGACCTGCCCGAGTGCTCCTGAAGCGTTGTCCGGCAGGAACTGTCAATCCGAAGCGCCGCTGTACAAGTGGCAGAAGCTTTCGTAACGGCGAGCATCCAGGCGTCCATCCGCGACGGCGTCCTTCACCGCACAATCGGCCTCGTGCGTATGCGTGCAATCGGGAAAGCGGCACAGGCAAACGAACGGACGAACGTCTCGGTAGAAACCGGCCACCTCTTCCGGGATGACATCCCACAATTGAAACTGCCGTATCCCCGGCGTGTCGACGATGAAGCCACCGCCGGACAAAGGCAACAGGCAGGCGGCGGACGTGGTATGCCGACCTTTCTCGTTTTCCTCGCTGACCGTTTGAACGCGAAGCTTCAGCCCGGGTTCGATCAGGTTCAGCAGCGACGATTTCCCCACACCGCTTTGACCGGCGACCACGCTCTGGCGACCCAACACCCGCTGACGCAGACGATCCAAGCCGAAGCCGGTGGCCGCCGAGAGCATGAGGACTTCGTAACCCATCTGGCCGAACACGCCCGCCAGGGGTTGGAGATCGGCAGGGTCCACCAGATCGACCTTGTTGATGCAAATCAAGGGCCGAATCTGCGACTTTTCCGCCGTGACCAGCATCCGGTCGATCAGATTTGGTTTCAGAACAGGCTGAGCCGCACTGGTGACGATCAGCAACTGATCGACATTGGCGACCAGGACGTGCCGTCGCCCTTTGCTGGTTCGGCTGATCACCCCGTGTCGCGGCTCGATCCGTTCGATAATCCCCTCGTGCACGCCATTTCGAGGCGGTTCGGGGCGGAACCAGACCTGATCACCGACGGCGACGACATGTCGCTGGTCGGTGCTCAGCGACTTCAGCAACCCACGCGTCGCGCAGCGGTACATCTGGCCCGACGAAGCTTGGACCAGACTGGTCAAGCCATGGATGCTGGTGACTCGCCCCAACAGGCAATTGGATTCGTCGATCCCCAATTGGACGGTCAGCCCTCCACTTTGCTGCTCGCAGATCGAACCGCCCACGACGGTCCGCTTCCGCGTCAAGTCGCCTTTGCCGCTGACCCGCTCGCTCCGAGGGCTCTCTTCGAAGCCCTGGTCGCCGGCCGTGTAATCGCGAGTGATATCGCCTTGGCGGGACCGCGACTGGTGCTTCTTACGAAAATCAGCGCGGAATTTTTGTTTCTTGTCTCGTTTTGCCATTGGGTAACCTGAAAGAAGGTCGGGCTTGGAACAAGCGGTCCAATGCCGTATCCTCACGGTTTCGTGGGTAGTTCGTCAAGTCGAGTCGAGTGGATGAGCATCGAACAGGCATTTGTAGGGGCCGTGGCAATCATTCTGGGCGTGTTATGCGCCGCCGCGGGGCTGTTCCAGCTTTCCTGGTTTTTTCGGCTGCCCAAAGCCCGATGGGCGGAGGCTCGATGGGGCCGCCGCGCGACCCGCATCGGTTTCGGATTGCTGGGCTTGGCACTGATCCTGCTGGGATGGTATATCGCCATGGACACTTAGGTGCCGCGAGGTGAAAAGAAACGCTCGCTTCTCGCTAACCCACCCCTTTGGATTCGGCGGTAGGCGGAACCTAACCCCTAGTCCTGGAGTTTTCCTTGCGATGGCGCTGGCAACTTAGGGTAAAACTGACGAAATCTCTGGCGTTAAACGTTTTGGTAGAATAGAATAGAGAAATACCGGCGCCCCAGGTGCGTCTAAGGTGAATAGGGCAAGGCACGGTCCGCTCACTGTTGGATTGTGGGAAAAAGAGAGGACCGGATTAGCACATTTCTGGATTGGAGTCTTCGAGCATGTCCAAACGCAATCACTTGTGGCTCTTTGCTGTACCGTTGGTGATGCTGGCGACGACGTTAACGGCGATGGCGGACCTCACAGGCGGTTCGCAACCGTCCGAATTGGCGACTTTCGACAGCCCGACAGGCGAAACGTTTTTTGCGTTATCGCTGAATCCGACCGAGCCCGCACCGGCAGCGACCGGGCACGATGTGCTCGTTCTTTTCGACACCTCGGCCAGCCAGACCGGCGCGTATCGCGACGATGCGATCCGAGCCCTGAACGGCATGCTGTCCAGCCTGGGGTCGGAGGATCGAGTCAAATTGATGTCGATCGATCTGAACGCGGTGGCGATGACCGAGCAGTTCGTGGCACCCGGCAGCCAGGCGATGCGGGACGGGTTGGCTAGGCTTCAGCAGCGAGTGCCGTTGGGTTCGACGGACATGCAACGAGGCCTGCGTGGCGCGGCGGAGAATTTCTCAGGTCCGGCGACTCGACCTCGTGCCCTGGTCTACATGGGAGACGGGCACAGTCGGGCCAATTTGCTGTACTCGCAAGACATGGAGTCGCTGGTCAGCGATCTGACCGACAAGCAGATTCCGGTTTCCAGCTATGCGATCGGCCCCGGCCGTGATCTGATTTTGCTGGCGACGTTGGCCAACCAGACCGGTGGCAAAGTGCATGTCGATGCGCCCGAAGGCGGTTCGGCCGAACAAGCAGGCCAGGCGATGGCCCAGGCGGCTCGCGGTACTGTCTACTGGCCCAAGACGGCCGATCTGCCGGGTTCGATGCGAGAAACACTGCCCAGCCGCGTACCGCCGCTGCGCAGCGATCGTGACACGGTGCTGATCGGCATGCTGGATTCGCGTGACGCGGCCAGCATCTCGATGACGATGGAAACCGCCGGTCAGACGCTGGAGATGAGCTGGGAAGTTCAGCCTCAGGCTTCCAACGAAGATTATCGCTTCCTGCCCGATCTGGTCAGCTCGGCGCGCAGCGACGGTGGCATCCGATTGCCCACCGTCGGATCATCGGGCCTGGCCGAAGTCGCCCAGATGATGGTCGCAGTCGACGAGAACTTGGCACGTTTGGGCGAGAATGCGCTGCGCACAGGCAACGTGCAAGGGGCTTTGCAGGTCGCCGAGACGATTCTGCAACGCGATCCTAATAATCCGCAGGCTCGAGCCATCGTCCAAGCAGCTCGCAATATGGGCGGACGCGACGACGATCCGGGGCTGCGGCTGGTCAACATCCAGGACGCCCCGGATGCGGCCGCCCCTGCGGCTGGCCGTGCGGTGCCCGGCGGCAATCAACCCGGTGCGCTGCTGCAGGAGCTGCTGGACAGCGGTGGCGGTTTCATGGCCAATGTGGAGAATCTGGCCGCGATCGACGAGCAGCGGATGCGAGCGCAAGTCGAGCAGGAGATGACCGAGGCTCGCGATCGGATGCGAACCAATCCGGAAGGTGCCAAACGAGACCTGAAGTTGTTGCTCGAAACCATCGACCGTAGCGATTCGCTGACTCCGGAAAACCGTACTCAATTGCGTCGACAAGTCGAAGGCGCGATCCGCGAAGCCGAGCGTCGTGAAATCGAAGTCCGCAACCGACGCGAACTGGCCGAGGCCAATCGGGCGGCCAGCGAGGAACGGCAACGAGCGGTCGAAGAGACGGCTCGCACGCGGCAGAAGATCAAGCAGATGCTGGATCGCTTCAATTCGTTGATGGCCGAAGGACGCTACAACGACGCCGAGGACATCATCGCTTTCGAAGTCCGCGAGCTGGACCCCTATGGAACGACACCGGTCGCAGCGGTCTGGTGGTCCCGGTTTTCTGGGCACGTGCACGAGATGGAAGCGTTGCGCGAAGTCCGCCATCGCAATTTTGCCCGAGCGCTGCTGACCGTCGAAAAAGCCTTGGTGCCGTTCCCCGACGAGCCGCCGGTCATGTACCCCGAACCGCAGGTTTGGGCGGACCTGTCCCTGCGGCGCAGGCAGTACGCAGCCATCGATCTGGCCCGCCGCGGCAGCTCGGAAGAAAAGATCATGACCGCCCTGGATGACGATACGACGTTGGATTTCATCGAATCCCCGCTGCAACAGGTGCTCGGGTTCCTGGCTGATCTGCACGATATCAACATCGAAGCCAACTGGCGACTGCTGGATATGGACGAGGGGATTACGACGGAAACCACCGTGACGCGAAATCTACAGGGGATCACCCTGCGGTCGGCCCTGCGATTGTTGCTGCGGGATCTGAGCGACACGTTGACCTATGTGATCCGCGACGAAGTGCTGCTGATCACCACCCTGGATGATGCCGAAAGCGAACTGGTTACCAAGGTATACCCCGTTGGCGACCTGGTCCTGCCAATCATCGGCGGCATGCCGATGGGCGGCATGGGTGGCGGCATGGGTGGCGGCATGATGGGCGGCATGGGCGGCGGCATG
>REEF01000950.1 GCA_007695205.1 Planctomycetaceae bacterium | reverse complement strand
GCCCTCTCCCCGGAGGGGCGAGGGGACATCGGACAGTTATTTCTCGCACGGTGCTTAGTTCTCGAACAACGCGTAAGATCGACGAAGGAACGACTGTCTAATATCCCCCCTTTTCGCGCCGGGTCATTTTTGGCGCGGTGTGTCGCGGAGTCGGTCGGCGGCCTGCATGACTTCGGCCGCCTGTTCTGTTTCGCCCAGTTGTTCCAGGACTCGAGCCAACTGGCGGTGCAGGCCGACCCAGCGGCCTGCGCCAACTCGCCGACTGGTGTGGGAATCACGAAATGCTTCGTACTCGGCGATCGCCTGCTCGAGTATGTCGCGGGCTGGCTCGAACTGGTTTTGACGCTGCAAGGCGTCTGCCAACTCCCATCGCGCTCGCGCCAGGGAGGTTTGGAACAGGGGGTTGGTGGGAAAGGATTTGGTGAGCGGCTCCAGCACGCGGATGGTCCTCGTCAAATGGTCCTGCGCCCGGTTCCATTGCGTGGCAGCCGAGGAGTGCGAGCCGAGTTTCTGATGGATGTTGGCCAGCAACAGAGCGTACTCAGGGGCGCTGGGAACCCGCTCGTGCAGGTTCTCTGCAAGCTTCAACGCGGCTTCGAGCACGGTGACATCCGTTTTCGCGAGCAGCCGGTTCAGGGTCGGTGGGGCCGTCATGGCCAAGGTATCGGCCAGTTCAAATTGAATCGTCAGATCATGAGGGTTCTGACGGGCCAGTTGCTCGAGGACCGCGATCGCTTGCTGCTTGGCGTTGTCGGCCGCCGCCTGATCCTGGTTGGCCCAGGCGAACGGCAGAAGACCGCGGTGGCAGCGGGCCAGGGCCAGCCGATAGGCGATGTTGTCGGGATCGTCTTGAAGAAGACCCTCCAGCAACTGGAGCGCCTGATCGAATTCGGCTTGGATCTCTGGAACGGGTGTGGGCGCAGCATCCCGCCTGGGCCGCGGTGGGCCGCGGCGGTTTTGCTCGTAGAGCGATTCGACTTGAGCCAGCACCAAGGCTTGGAGCGTCTGCGCACGTTCGTAACGCACCGTCGGCTGGTCTTCCTCGTGGGGCGTATGCGAGGCGAGCAATCCGTGCGCGTACCGGTGTGCCTCGACGGCGCGCCGATCATCCCCGCTCTTGAGCAAGGCCCCACCGCGGGCGTTGTGCGTCCGGACTTCGAACAGCAACAGCCCCGTATCTTCAGGCCGCGCGTCGCGCAAGCGGGCGATCGTCTGCAGCGATTGACGAAAGGCCGAGATCGCCTGGTCGTATAGACCGAGCCGGGCGCGGATGTCGCCGATGCGGCGATGGACTCGGGCCACCGCAAGGTCCACTCCGGAATCGTCCGTATTCCGAGCGGCAAATTCATCGTAGAACCTCAGCAGGCTTTGGACGATCTCCGCATCCTCGGCGGACAGTCCGCCAGTCGCCTGCTGCCAGGAATCGTCGTCGGCATCCAGACGGAGCGACTGAGGCAATTGTCGCGACGCCAGCTTGCCGGAAATCTCGTCCAGAGCTGCCAACGCGATGGTCAGATTGCCATCGGCTCGCTCGTACTCCTCCTGCGTCCGCCTGCGCTCCTGCTCGGTCCGCTCGGCTGCCGCCAGCGCTTCGGCCCCGGCACGGCGCGCCTCGCCCAGCGCATGATCCACCTGCTGGTAGGCCAGGCGGATCTGGAAGTAGCCAATCGTCGACAACAGGGCCACGGCCATCAGCAGAACCAGGGAACTGGCCGAAGCCGCTGCGAACCACGGGTTGCGCCGAGCCCATCGCCAGGCCTGCTCCGCTACGGAGATCTGCCGGGCACGGATCGGCCGATCTTCCAAAACACAGCGAAGATCCTCGGCCAGATCCGCAGCGGATGCGTAGCGGTCCGCCGCGTCCAAGGCCGTAGCCTTGGCAAGGACCGTATCCAGATCGCGGGGTAGTTCGGGCAGGATCTGCCGGAGCCGGACCATTTCTCCGTGAGTGATCTGGCGGATCAGGCTGCTGGGGCTGGTACCGTCGAAGGCCGGTCTTCCGGCAAGCAGTTCGTACAGCGTCAGCCCGAGGCTGTAGATATCGGTGCGAGCATCCGCCTGTCCGGAAAACTGCTCCGGCGCCATGTAACGCAGCGTGCCGACCGTGTCGTTGGTCTGACTGACCGAAGCCGGCTCGAGAGCCCGCGCCAGCCCGAAATCGGTGATCCAGACGACGCCCTTCTTGTCCCGCAACAGATTCGCCGGCTTGATGTCCCGATGCAGCGTACCCTGCGCGTGGGCGTAGGCCAGCGCGTCGGCCGCCTGGATGCCGATCCTCGCGACCGTCTGCCAGTCGCCCTGCTGGGACGCGGAATCGAGTCCGGCGCCATCGATCAATTGCATCACGTAGTAGTGATAGCCCTCGTCCTGCCCCACCCCGAAGACAGGGACGATATTCGTATGATGCAATTGGGCCGCCGTTCGCGCTTCACGCTCGAAACGCTTCGCATGCTTGGGATCAATCAGCTTTTCGGGGGGAAGCACCTTGACCGCGACGCGACGGCCGAGCGTCACTTGCTCCGCCTCGAAAACGACCCCCATCCCACCTCGTCCGATCTCGCGGATGATCCGATAATCTCCCAGTTGTTCCGGCGAATGAGCCAGTGGTGCGGAGAGCCGCGGAGGCTTCTGGCGACAGGCCAGTTGCTCGATCATTAGAACCGACTGTAAGACGGTCCGAATCTCTTCGGCCTGCGCCGGGTAGGCGTCCGCATACCGGGAAATATCGGGGCTCCCTCCACGGCGAAGATGCTCGGTGAATTCCTCGGCCACGATATCGATGATGTTCTCGGTGGAATCGGACATATCACTTCGCCTTTCAGCCACCTTGGTCCATGCCTGAAATGCCCGTCAGTGCTTGGCGAAAGTGGGCTAGTGCCCGCGTGTAGCGCCGGCTGGCGGCAGCCTTTTTGACGCCCACGACACTGGCGACTTCATCGTTGCTCAGTTGTTCGAAATGTCGCAGAATCAGCACCTCCCGATCGATCTCGTCCAGCATTTCCAGCACCTGTTCGATCCTCCGAGCCGTCTCGTCACGGATGGCTGCCTGGCTGGGGGTGGTCAGATCGCCGATCAGCCACCCAGCCATCGACAGCGAACTCGCTTGCGGGGCCGTTCCGGTTTGCCACGAGACTTCACGGCCGGCGTTGCGCATTTGGGCCAGATGTCGACGATGAACGTGAGTCAACGTGTCCAGCGTGACCCCTCGCAACCAGACGAACATGCTGACACGTGGAGCTTCCAGATAGCGGGCCAGCCGCTTGCGTGCCTCCAGAAACGTTTCCTGCAATACATCCGCCGCATCGACACGTCCCGCCAGTCGGGGGTCGATCCGTAGCTCGACAATCCGTAGCAAACGCGGGGCGAGAAGCGCCAACGCGTCGGCCAGCGCCTGATCGCCCGCTTGGCGAAGCTGCACGATTTCGGGGGCTTGGTCAACCATCTCAACAGACTCCTCCTGCAAGCTGTGCGTTCCACCGTGGCAGGAGCCATCGTTTGGAACCGAAGGTTTTCGATTGCATTTCCTGTGCCAAAGTCCGTGCGGTCGGCGAACTGCGATGTTGTTTTTCAACCCCGATTTTGGCCGGCTGCACCGGTGAACCAGTTGATTTCCACGAATCATGGTTTTCGGTAAACCAGGATGAACTGAATTCGGTTCTACCTTGGGCGGCTGTCCGGTGCGTATCCGTTTCAGGTCTCTTATTGTCAGGAGCAAGATCATGTCTCTGAGAAATCCGCGAGGTTTTACCCTGGTGGAACTGCTGGTTGTCATCGCGATCATCGGCGTCTTGGTCTCGTTGCTGCTGCCTGCGGTCCAGGCCGCGCGCGAGGCGGCTCGGAGGACCCAGTGCGCCAACAACCTCAAGCAGCTTGGCTTGGCAATGCACCAGTATCACGATGTTTATCAGGTGCTTCCTACGGCGGGCTATCGCTGGACGGGAGGTCTTGTAGCCGGACGGTGCCTGGCGGAGGATGGCCCCAGTGCCGACAGTACGAGCCATGCTCAATCTTGGGTGATCGGTATTCTCCCGTTCATGGAGCAACAGTCGCTACGCGACCAGTTTTTCACCGGCGTAGCCACCTTGCCCCCGTACGGTTGTTGGTTCCGAACCCGGGATACCCGTCCGGCCACGCATCCCGTGATGGCCGACGTGCTGGGCACCGAACTCCCAACGCTCCGGTGCCCCAGCGACTCTGGCCGCAAGGAAGGCTATCGTTCGTCCGATGATCATGCACCGATTGCACGGATGAATTACGGGGCTAACGGTGGAGCCGGAAACGCCTGGGCGCGGACGGATCACCGAGCCTTGGTGGAACGTGGGCCTTTTCAATGGGGATACGCGCGGGAACGCGGCATCGACTTCGCAGCTCTGACCGATGGCACCTCCAATACGGTTCTTTTGGGAGAACTGATTGCTGCTGAAAGACGGGGCGACACGCGCGGCGCATGGGCTTATTCGTCGGGACCGTTTTTCTGTGGAGGCCAGCCCTCTTACGAGGATCCGGCCACTCGCATCCTGCTGCCCCCGAACGGTAACGCCTTGGATGATCGCTTCATGGACCGGCCCCCAAGATGCAGCGCTGATCCCAACCATCGCCATCTGCGCTGTGTCAGCGGCGGCAGCCGCGCGTTCCAGACCGCTCGCAGCTACCATCCCGGTGGCGTCCACATTTGCCTGGCAGACGGGGCTGTGCGGTTTATCAGTGACACGGTCGAAATGAGAACCTGGCTTGCTTTACTGGCCATGTCTCGCGGCGATACGCTCGGCGAATACTGATTTCGTTTCTCAAACACCAGCCGGCAGCGGCTGGAATCGTATGACAGGGAGTGATGCCATGAAACCTCGAATCCGAATGCAAGCGTTGGCTCAAGGTCTTTTATCTCTGGCGGTGGTGGCGGTCATCCTGAGTTCTGGCTGGTACTCGTCGTCCAGACAACGTGCGTATCGGGATCATCCGGAACCGGATGGGGTCTGGGGACTCCAACACGCCGGATGGGTCACCCACCGCGAACGACTCAGGCAGCGGAGTGACGAAATCGCCTCGATGCCAGCCTATCAGGAAATGCAACGGACGCTGAGACACCTCGACAGCGCACGCCAGTCGCTGTTGACGCACG
>REEF01000861.1 GCA_007695205.1 Planctomycetaceae bacterium | reverse complement strand
CGTCGTCGCCAGGCGGTACTGCAGGCAATCGGCGAAGCGGTTGTCTCCGCAGTCGCGAGCGTACTGGGCGATGCGGTTCATCAGGGACATGGGGGCCGATTGGACGTCTGGTAGCTCCATGACCGTGCGCCACAAAGCTCGGCCCTCCATGGCCAGTTTCGCCCAACGGTCGACCTGGTCGTGCTGGCGGAGCCGGCGCAGGACATCGGCCAGTTCGTATTGGCTGCGCCAGTCGAACGGGTTGCGTCGCAGGGCCTGCCGATAGGCTGCCTCGGCAGCCTCGTGTTCCCCGGTCGCAGCGTGCAACCAGCCTTTGAATCGCCAGAAGCGGTTGTCTTCCAAGGCCTCGGGCGGCGCCTGTCCCAGCAACTGGGCCACACGCTGCACGTCGCCGTCGTTGGACGCCTGACGCAGATAGAAGACCAGCAGTTCCAAATTTTGGGGAAAACGCTCGAAGGCTTGGGCGACCATTCGCTCCTGGACTTCTCGGCGGCTCTTGAGCACCTCGTCCATCGGCTCCGTTTCGTCTTCGGCGGGCATCCCGGCAAAGTGAATGGCCTGGGAGACCAGAAAACGCTCCTCGTCCGGGTGGTTTTCCAGCCACCGCGTGTTCAGCTCGTAAGCGCCCGAAAACATGATCCAATCGGTACCCAGCAGGTAGATATATGTCTCGGGCAGATCGCAGTTCAAATCCATGGCTCGTCGAGCTTGCAGCATCATGTTCATCCGATCGAGCGTCATCCCGTAGATGTAGACCAGACGCCGATGCGCCTCGACATTCCTAGGATCTTGTTCCAGGATTCGGCGGCAGACTTCGGCGGCTTCCAGCGGACTGCCCTTGTCGTGGAACAGCAGGTCGCTCAAACGCAGCAGGGCCCCCGACGTCAGCGGCGTGTTGTCCGGCACCTGGTGCAGGTACTCGATCGAGCGGTCCAGTTCGCCCTGAAATCGAGCTGCATCGGATGCGTAGATCCAAGGCTCCGCATGGTTGGGTTGCCAACGCGTCCATTGGTTGGCCAGTTGTTCTAAGTCGTGCCAGCGGCGCTGATCCGAGGCCGCGGCACACAGGACGCTGAAGGTGTTGACGCGGTACAGGACCATCAGATGATAACCGCCCCAGGCGACCAGCACCGTCACGGCGATTGCCAGCAGCACCAACACTCGCCACCAGCGCGAACGCCGTTGCTCGCCTTGTTCATCGATTACCGTTTCCGGACCCGAAAACAGACTCATGGTCTACCCTTTCCTCGATCGTCGACAGAACCTTGACGCTGGTCTTCTACGATGGTCAGCAATTGATCGGCAGAAACTTCTTTCAGAACTTGAACGTCGCCAGTCGGCCAGCGGATTTCGATCTGGTCCACCCGGTCGTGGGGTCCCAGGCCAAAATGCAGTCGCGACCCCCAGTGGCTCTGATAGCCTCGGCCGCTATGCACCTCGCGAACCAGACTCAGATCGCCCGCCGTCACCTGGACGCGAGCCCCCACGCCATCCCGATTGGATCGCACGCCGACCAAGCGGATCTGCAGCCAATGGTTGGGGCTTCCCGATTCGTTCAGCAGGTTTCTGAGCAGTGTGGGCGGTTCACGGGAATTGAGGATCACGACATCCACGTCGCCGTCATTGGTCAAGTCATCAAACGCGATCCCCCGTGCGGCTCGCAACGGCACATCGTGCAGGCCGCTGGATTGGGACAGGTCGACGAAACGCTGCTGGCCCGTATTCCACAGCAGCACATTGTGACATCGGTACTGGCCGCCTTGCTCTAGAAAATCCACGTTGCTGTCCGTGTGCCCGTTGCCGATGAAAATATCCAGGTGCGTATCGTTGTCGAAATCCACGAACCCGCATCCCCAGTTGACCAGGTTGAAGACGCTTCTGCCCGCGTGGGCCGACATGGTTTCGTTGCTGAAGTTCCCGTCGCCCAGGTTCCTGAGCAGCAAAGGATACTGCTGCTCGTAGTTCGTGGTGAAAAAGTCCAGCCAGCCATCGTTGTCGTAATCGCCCGCATCGACCGCCATGTTGGCCACCATCTCGGCACTGGGACTCATCGCCACCCCCGCGACCAAGCCCACCTCGGTGAACCGGCCCTGACCGTCGTTGCGCAACAGAAAGTTCTGGAAGACGTCGTTGCAGACGAAGATGTCGGGGTGCCCGTCGCGATCGAAATCGCAACTGATGACTCCCATGCATCGACCGGGGAATTCGCTGATACCCGATGAGTCGCTGATGTCCTCGAACGTTCCATCGCCCCGGTTCCGGTACAGAGTATTGGGCACCGGATCATAGGCCATCGGGGATGGGTAGAACGGCAGGTGGCCCTTCATCGGGGTGATGTAGTTCTCCAGATCGATCTCGATATAGTTGCCCGAAAACAGATCCAGTTTCCCGTTGCCGGTCAGGTCCAGGAAACTGGCGCCTGCGCCGACCTTCCTCGACAGATCACCGCTGATCGTGGTCCCCTGGACCCCTGCTGCATGAGTGATTTCTGAAAACGTTCCATCCCCGTTGTTGCGATAGAGGATGTTTGGCCCGAAATTGTTCAGATAGATATCTGGGAACCCATCATTGTCGTAGTCGGCGATCGCGATCCCCAGCCCGAAGGCCGTACAGTCGATTCCGGCCTGGAGCGATACTTCCTGAAATCGCATGTCGCCCAGATTGCGATACAATGCGTGCCGGGGTGGCGGGTCATACTGGATACCGGGCAATGCGGCGCCGTTGGGGAAGTAGATATCGATCAGCCCATCGCCGTCGAAGTCGAAAGTAGCGACCCCGGCCGACATCGTTTCCGGGGTAAAGTGTCGGCCGCTGCTGCCGTCTTGGTGCAGGAACGTGATCCCTGATTCTTGCGTTACGTCCAAAAATCGGATCGGGTTATCGTCGGGCGGCTCCAGGGTGCTGTCCCTATCGGCTGGCGGCGGCACGGATATTTGAAATGGCCGTGGAGCGACCGAGGGATCCTCGGCCGAGGGATCTACCTGCGGGTGGGAGTGGTCGGACAGACGCGAGGAGATCAGTCCCCACGCAAGGCTCACGGCCAACACTCCGGCCCCCGCAATCAACGACCACGCTTTGAATCCCCGCACCGTTTGGCCTTTTGAGAAGAAACCTTTGACTGAAAAAACAACCCGCATCCACTCTAAGCTCTGTCAGAAAAGGGGTCTGACCCTTTGGAGGGCACGCTGAAAACTCCAAAAACACGGTGTGCCCGGAGAGGGTCAGACCCCTTTTCTGACAGAGCCTAGCGCTTCTTCTGCATCGTATGCGGCCCGCCTGATCAATGCAAGCTCTGCTGCTACCCCGGGGGTTCTCGGATGTTTCCTGGCGGATTTTGGTTCCAGGCTTGACCGGGTCGATGCGAACGCCGATAAACGGGAAGATTTCCAGGTCGCCCGAAGGTGCCTGACGTCTGGGTTCTGGTCACAGCATGCAAGGGGGTTTGCGATGTTGCGTCGAACGTTTACCCGCCGCCGCTTTTTGAGCACCGCGGCCGCGTCTTCGTTGGGGTTTACTTTCTTGCCTCGTCGAGTCTGGGGGGCGAATGAGCGGTTTTACGTGGCCGGGATCGGCGTCGGAGGCAAGGGCGCTGGCGAAGTGCGTGACGTGACGGCGGCGGGCGGAACGTTCGTGGCCTTGTGCGATGTGGATGCGGATCGAGCGGCCAGGACGTTCCAAAGCCTGCCCGACGCGAAACGCTATGCTGATTTCCGAGTCATGCTGGAAAAAGAAAAAGGCATCGACGCGGTGACGATCAGCACGCCCGACCATACGCATGCGCACCCGGCGCTGATGGCCATGGCACTGGGCAAGCATGTGTACTGCCAGAAACCTCTGACACACTCGGTTCACGAAGCCCGTCTGTTGACACTGGCCGCCCAGCGGTTCGGGGTGCAGACACAGATGGGCAACCAGGCGCATGCGGGGGAACCGATCCGCCGAGCGGTGGAGTTGGTGCGAGCCGGGGTGATCGGTCCTGTCCACGAGGTGCATGCCTGGACCAATCGACCGATCTGGCCTCAGGGCCAAGCCGCTTTGGATCAGCGTCAGGAATTGGCCGACAAGCCGAAGCCGGCCGGATTGGATTGGGATCTCTGGTTGGGACCGGCTCCCGATCGCCCGTTCAACGGCTGTTACGTGCCATTTCGTTGGCGAGGCTGGTGGGATTTCGGCACGGGGGCGTTGGGGGACATGGCCTGTCATATCATGGACATGGCCTATTGGGCATTGGATCTGGGCTGGCCGACGTCGATCCAGGCGGAATCGGACGGTTTGACGGACGAAACGGGTCCGCTCTGGTCGACGATCACGTACCAGTTTCCCGCTCGATCTTCCGTCGGTGGCGGCGAACTCGGCGGCGCCGTCGGGCCGCGCGCGGTGGTCGAGCAACCGCCGGTCAAGTTCGTCTGGTACGACGGCAGCCGTGACGGTCGGCAGAACGCGCCGTACGAATTACTGCAGCAAGCCGCGGAACAAGCTGCCGATGATGGCGATGGCTTGCCGGCCGATTCGCCCGCAAAGAAGAAGAAGGTAGCCGGCATCGACAGCCCCGGCCGCTGGGATCTGGTCCTGGTGGGCGAACACGGTCTGATGTTGTTCCAGCGCGGGAACACCAACTGGATCGTCACTCCGTCCCGGCGTCTGGAAACGGTGGGCGATGTGCCTCAGACCATTCCCCGCGTCCCGAACGAGGACGTCGAATGGGTCCAGGCTTGCCAAGGCGGCTCGAAGCCGCTTTCCAGCTTCGACTACTCAGGGCCGTTGACCGAGATGGTTTTGCTGGGCAACTTGGCCGTCCGCTTGGGCAAGCCGATCGAATGGGATGCCGAGGCACTCAAGGCATCCAACGCGCCGGAAGCGGAACCGCTGATTCGACGCGAGTACCGTTCGGGCTGGGAACTGGACGCGGCCTGGACGGCTTGAGCTAGGGCGTTCTTTCGCCGCAACCAGAGTCGAACGGAATTCATTCCGTTCGACAAGATGCGCGCATCCTACACATGAAGACTCTACACGAGGTCTTGGACTATGCCAAGAAGTCGAGTTTGGCGAGGAACCGTCTCAAGTCCTCGTCAGGCCAATCTTTGCAGCATCTGGATCGGTACGTAGAATTTGCGGTAGTGCTTACCGTC
>REEF01000447.1 GCA_007695205.1 Planctomycetaceae bacterium | reverse complement strand
GACCACGTTCTGTTCGAGGGCTTTCAGCCGAACCCGTTCCCCTATTATCGGGCTGCGGATCTGGTATGCCTGCCATCGATTTACGAGGGCATGCCGAACGTCCTGCTGGAAGCCATGGCATGTGGAACGCCGGTCTTGGCCACCGATTGTCCAAGCGGTCCCCGCGAGGTGCTGGACGATGGACGATACGGCCAGCTCGTCCCTCCCGCCAACTGGCAGGCGCTGGCCGATGCACTAGAAGACGCGATGTCTGCATACGAAACTTGGCGAACTCGGGCAGACGCAGCCATGGACTGGTTGGCCCAGCGGTTTCGCCTGGAAGATGCTATGGACCAACTTGAAACCTTGTTGATCGACGCCAGCAGGGCTCGTACGGACTGATCCATCTCGCGCGGACGAAACATTTCCGAAAACGCTGGTCCTCCCTCACAACCCGCCGAACCGGCACAAGCGGTCCGGTCTGGTCAACACGTCGCGACACCGGAAGTCTCAGGTCGTTCAGGGATTCGCCAAGCGTTACGCTCCGTCACTTTCGAAACGCATGGAATTTCCCACATATCCGATACCGCATTCTAGTCGTTGTCATCCCCCAAGCGATCCAGGATGAAGGTCAAGCCGTGCGTTTCCCGACTAATCATGCAGACAAGATGCTTGCTTGTAGTCTTCAGGAGATCGATCATGCGTTTCTTGACGCTGGTATGGATGCTAACGGTTATCGTTCCGGCCACCTACAACACTCCGACGGCGGAGGCTGCGTATGGTGGAATCACTGCGTTTGCCAATCGGAAAGACAGCCAACCGCAAGTGGGGCGGCATGCGCCGCGATTTGGTTTCAGATGTCGCGCGAGTGCCGGCGCCTGTGAATCGAGTTGCCACACGGTCATGAAAACCATGACGCGTATTGTCTATGACCGTGTCACCGAACAGCGGGAGATGGTCGTCTACGATACGGTGTGGGAGAAGCAGGTCGTCCAGGACATCAAGCGGGTGTCGGAGGTCCAATCGCGCGTCGAGCAATTCACCTACCAGCGGCCGGTCTACGAAACGGTCACGCAACAGGTACCCTATACCGTTTATCGACCACATGTCGAAACACGTACCAAAGACGTCGCGTACACGTCATACGCCAGGTCGTTTGAAACGCGAGTCCAATCGGTGCCGTACACGGTCCACCATAGCGTTGCCGAAACACAGATGCAGACGGTCTACTATCGCGTTCCGCGTCAGGTCTGTGGTACCAAAACCATCCAGGTGCGGACCGGCCATTGGGAGACTCGTATCGTCGAATACCCCCGCCACGCCTTGGGCCACTTCAAAGGCGAACAGAAGACTGCCGCAGAGCAAAAAGCCGATGTCAGCCAGAAGGATGTCAGCCAGAAGGGCACCGATCCCATCCGAATCTGTCGCCGTGTTTGGGTGCCTCGGATCGAAACTCGAGAAGTCCCCTACACCAAGACGGTCTACGAAGTGCAGGCCATGCAGGTCCCACGGACCGTCAAGCGAATCGTCCCCGAGGTGCGAACGCGCGACGTGCAGTATACGGTGTGCCGTATGGTTCCCATCACTCAGACCCGCACCGTTTCCTACCAGGTCATGCGTCCTGTTCCCGAACACCGCATGCGAACCGTCACGGGTGTGATTCAACAACAGGTCACCGAGATAGGCACACGAACGGTGCCCTATACCAACATTCGCGAAGTCCCTGTCACCCGTACGGTGACCGTCCCCCGACAAGTGCCGCGCACGGTGATCACCACGGTGGTCCGCACCGTGCCGCGACAGGAAACCTATCAGGTTCCCGTGAAGATCTGTGTCCCCATCGGGAAAGGCGATCCCGGCAAAAAGAAGGGTGGCAGCGAGGATATGGACTGGGGGAGCCAAGTCCCGGCACCCGTCTTCGATGCCCAGCCGGCCCGCGAACAGCCTCGCCATGCCGATACCCGGTTGGATCGATCGGCATGAAGATCACCGAGGCAAATCAACCCCCAACATTTGCTTAAACCTCCCTCGTAGGACGGATTGGCAATCCGTCCCACTTTTTAGAGTCTTCACCTGTAGGATGCGTGCACGGTGCGCGCATCTTTGTAGGTTGGGACTCCGTCCCGACCGGGTCGCGTCGGGTCGGAGACCCAACCTACGCTGCAAGCAGCCGGAAAACCCGGCTGCCGCAGCAAAGGATGCCAAACCGGACTGGGGTCTGGCAGGTGCCCCCTCTAGAGCCAGCGACCTAGTCCAGCAGATCGGACAACGCCGCAAGCGCCTCTTGAGCTTGCGAAACACCACCTAACTGAGCGGCCAATTCTTTCGCTTTCTTCAGCGAATCGAAAGAAATCTCTGGTGCCTTACCCGCAGGCGCGGTGGTGGGCGTGGTTGCGGCGGGCGTGGTTGCGGCGGGCGTGCTGCGTGGCGGCGAGGTCCGTTTTTTCGCAGTAGGTCGGACGCTCTTCTGCGGTTGGCCTTGCTCTTGCGCCTTTACCTTCAGCTTCGACTTGACCACACTGACCAACTGCGCATTGACATCCCAACCTTCGGCTTTCAGCATCTGAGCGATCTGCTTCGGCATGAGATCGGGATAGGCATCCAATGCCTGCCGTACTGCAGCACTCTTTGTCTCTGGCTTGGCAACTTGCGTTTGGACGGCGGGCGTGGCGGTAGTTTCACCAACAGGGGCATTGGGACCGATCGCTCTTGATTGTCTTGGCATGTTCTTTCTCGCTTGTAATGATGTGGCTTGTTCGGTTAGTGAGGAAACGAAGGAAAGCAGTGTAAAGCACGGAAAGACTATTGTCTAGCGTAGAGAGCAGCCAGTTTGAACTTTATGAGCAAGAAAACGACTATTTCCAGATGGTCTATGTCTAGGCTCTGTCAGAAAAGGGGCTGGACTGGGGTGTTCAATTTGTTCGATTTTTCGCCAGATTTTGAGTCTTTTGGAGTACCGATTTCCGTTCCGACGAGAACGATCCTCCCTGCTTGCCGCCATCGTTCCGAAATTCGTTTGGCACGGCGTTTGCTCGACGGTTGATCGTCACGAATGACGGCTGAGAAACGGAACGGTAATAAAAGGTGCCACCCACTTATCGTTTTCCGCGACGCGACGGCAGGCGTCCCATGGCTATTGCTTGCCGTCGCTTCGCGACTGGTCGTAAACCGGGTCGGCGGGGGCGAGGAACCCCTCTGGGGGCGGAACGCGATTGGGGTTATAGCAGGTTGACGGGGTCGACGTCGATGATCCATTGG
This sequence comes from Planctomycetaceae bacterium, assembly GCA_007695205.1. GTDB lineage: Bacteria > Planctomycetota > Planctomycetia > Pirellulales > Pirellulaceae > SKKK01. The sequence continues at coordinate 1,904 of REEF01000447.1, read as the reverse complement.
ACGTCGGGCGGGGGTTTCAGTTCGGCGGTGGCGGTGCGCAGGATGGCATGCATGACGTCCTGTCCTTGGCCTTGACCTTGCAGCAAGGCGTGGAAGCGGTACTTGGTCTGCAGCTTGGCGATCGGGGCGGGGGCCGGTCCGATGATGCGGATGTCGGCGCCGGCGGCATCTCGAGCGGCTGCTAACCGATTGGTGACGTCGTCGGCAAAGGCTTCTGTATCGGCTTCCACCGGGCCGCGGAGGATGATCCGCATCATCGTGGCGGTCGGTGGGTACCGGAACTGCTGCCGAATCAACAGTTCTTGACTCGCGAACGTTTCGTAGTCATGGCGGATGGCGGCCTGCAGCGCGGGGTGTTCGGGACTGAACGTCTGCACCAAGACGTGGCCACCGCGGTCGCCGCGCCCGGTTCGACCGGCGACCTGGGTCACCAGTTGGAATGTCCGCTCGGCGGCGCGAAAATCGGGGAAGTGAAGGGCCGTGTCGGCGTTGATGACGCCGACCAGGGTGACGTTGGGGAAGTCCAATCCTTTGGCGATCATCTGCGTGCCGAACAGGATCTGGACTTCGCCAGCTCGGAACGCGGCCAGCGCGCGTTCGTGGCTGCCGGGCCGTTGCATGGTGTCCGAATCCATTCGCAGCGCCGTGATCCCGGGGAATCGTTCCTTCAATTCTTGTTCCAAGCGCTGCGTCCCCAGTCCGGCGAAGCGGATCCCGGCGAAGCGGCATTCGGGACAGACGTCGGGCGTGACGATGGAAAAATCGCAGTAGTGACACACAGCGCGGTTGTCGGCTCGGTGATGGGTCAGCGCGATGTCGCAGTCACGGCAGCGGATCACGTGTCCGCAGGATGGGCACTGGATGCTGGTCGAATAGCCCCGCCGGTTCAGCAACAAGATCACCTGCCCACCGTCACGCAGGGCCAGATCCACCGCTCGATGCAGCGGGCGGCTGATGGCTCCGCGACTATAGCGGCTCTGGTGCTCCAGTCGCAGATCGATGGTCGTCACGTCGGGCAACGGTCGGTCCAGCACGCGGGCGGGCAGTCGAAGCAATCGAAAGTCTCCCTGTTGTGCCCGATACCAGCTCTCCAAGGACGGCGTGGCCGAGCCCAGGACCAGCGGGATGCCTTCGGCGTCAGCTCGCTGGAGCGCGACGTCGCGAGCATGGTAACGAGGCACCTGATCCTGTTTGAACGAAGTATCGTGTTCTTCGTCCAGCACGATCATACCCAACTGGGGTGTGGGCGCGAACACCGCGCTGCGCGCCCCGACCACCACCTGGATCTCGCCTCGAGCGATACGTTGCCAGTGCCAATGACGCTCGGCGTCGCTCAGATGGCTGTGCAGCACGGCCACACGTTCGAAACGCGACCGAAACCGTTGTCGCGTCTGCGGGGTCAGGCTGATCTCCGGGACCAATACGATCGCCTGGCGACCGAACTGGATCAGTTCCTCGATGGCTCGGATGTAGACCTCGGTTTTGCCGCTGCCGGTCACTCCGTACAGCAACAGGGTTTCGTGGTGGCCGGCGTTCAGGACTTGCAGGATCGCGTCCAGCGCCTGTTGCTGGTCGCGGTTCAGCGGCCGATGCGAATCGGGATCCTCGGTCGATTCCGCGATCTGCCCGGTGGCAACTCGCCGCATTTCCACCTGGATCAATCCCTTGGCCTGCAATTGCTTGATCGGCGACTGGGTACAGCGAGCGGCGCTGGCCAGTTGTCGCGCGGTCAGCGGTTCCGGAGCGGCGGCCAGCAAACGCAGCGCCAGCATCTGTTTCTCGGGCAGATCCAATTGTGTCAGTCGTGCTGCGACGCGTGTCGGGACGCTCAGATAAGCCGTCGCGCGCGTCCCCGCCGCGGTCCGCACCCCCGCCGGCACCACCGCTTCCAGTGCCGCACCCCA
>REEF01000949.1 GCA_007695205.1 Planctomycetaceae bacterium | reverse complement strand
CTCGATTCTTAGTAATTCGACGCGTTCGGCCAGCCGGTCGACCAACTCGCGTTTCCGGTCCAGCTCCATCGCCTTCAGTTCCAGTTGCAGATTGCTGGGCCGGCCTTGTCCCGCCTGTCGTACTGCGTCCTCGTAACGTCTTCCCGACCCCCGGATCCCCGGGAACTTGGCTACGTTTCCGTCCGGCAGGCGGAGAGGCTGCCAGTCAGGCGATCCGCTGGCCTGGATGCGTTTGGCAGCTTCCAATAGCTGTTCTTCATGCTCGATCTGCGCCCGCAGGTCCTGGATGACGGGCGAATCCGCCCCATCCACCACTACCAGCTCGGTCTGCGCTAAATCCCGTTTCAGCTTTTGGATGTATGCTTCCCGCTCGCGGACCCAAGGCTGGGCGCTGAACTCCAAAGGACCCGCCAACTCCAACAGTGTCCGTTCATCCACCGTCAGATCTCCGGCCCGGTCGCGCCGGGTCTTTTCGAGCAAACCGATAATGTGCGTGCTCCGGCGCCGTTTTTGGTGGTTCAGGAAGGCCTCGTAATTCCGCAGCACTTCGTTTAGTACGGCCCGGGCGAACGTTGGATCGACACTGGAAAACGACACGGTGTACAGGTCCGACTGGCCGTCCCTCTTAATGCGGATCTCGCGGGCCAGCCAACGGGCAAGAAGCCCGCGGTCTCCCTGCTGACTGCGCGGCAAGTCGGGGACGTCACTGCGGTTCCAGTCGGCCAGTTGTCCGGCCAGCAGTTGATCGACCACGCCCTCCGGCCCAACGTCGTCCAGGCCATACATCACCATTGGGCTGAAGATCAACTGAAGCTGTGTCTGGACGAAGTTGCGGCTGGAGACCGCAGTACTATTGCCGCTGAACAGCGGCTGGGGAGAATCGTGGATCAGCAGCAACGCAGTGGCCCGGTACTTCGGCGTGAAAGTCAACCAGACCAGGGCCGCCAAAACCGCAGCACAAGCCAGGCCCGCGGGCAAGGCGATCTTCCACCAGTGGGTCAAGGTGTGAAGGACCAACTGCGGCGTCACCGCAAACGCAGCCGGGTCGGCAGATGCCGCGCGGCGAGCGGGGCGGATTGCCAACGGAGGCCGACCGTCGGTGGTTTCCACCGCCCGCGAAGCCGACGCCTGGTTCCAAGGTTTCATATTCATGGACAACGCACCATTTGCAAGACCCGGATCTCTGGGAAAACACGCTTTAAGGACTGCCGGCGCTCGCCCACCGAATCCCCATGCTGACCGCGGCCAGCACGGCAATCAGCACGATCAACACCGGGTAGACCCGCTGCCAGCCCAATCCCTCGGGGGCCAAAGCCTTAAAAGGTGGCATAGAGTCAGTTATTTGCATCCGACGGCCCTATCTCCTTCGCGGTTAAAAAAACCCACGCATCGTTTGTGCAAGCCATGCGTACGTTGCCAAATCGTCGCTCGCGAGCAACCCGCATCGGCGGCATGTACCGCCGCTGATGAATTCACCAGATGCTCCTAGCAAAATGCGCGGTCGGCAGCCGAAAGCGTACCCAGGAACTCGTTCAACGTACTGCGGCTCTGATCTAGTGCGTCGCTGTAGGACGCAGACCGATGCTTCATCGCAACCCGCCCGGGCAAACGCCGTGGATCCGAGCGATAGTAGCGGCGGAGCTGATCTGAGGCCAAGCCCCAAAGATACGTTCACAGGCTGGTACCCCACCGAGGATTGTACTTCCGCTGCAGCCGCCCACCGTTGTCAACCAACGCGTACCAGACCCGCGCCCCGATCTCTTGAACCCGACTGAGGTAGGCGTTCTGGCATTCCTCGAATTGACGCCAAAAGGCCATCGTGGCACCCGTTGTACAACGCTTCTCACGCGGTCACTTCTCCGTCGGCACACTGTTGCGCCAACCGGTAATCGGCTTCGAGGGATTTTTGGTTGACGGTTTTCGCACTAGGGTTCTAGGCTTCTCGCATCGCGACAAGCCCGTTCTTTATTGTAGAGATTGCCTAGCCAGTACGTCAAGCAACTCGATCAATTGCGGCAACAACACCGTCAGCACCGAGAACCAATCGGCGAACGAACAGTCATATAGAACTGTCGCCATACAGACAAACGGAGTACAACCTGATCAAAGAACTCCGTCTTCCTGGGAAGCATATTTCCCTTTAGGGTAAGGGCAGGAATGCGCCATTTAGGTGCTCGCTGATCACGATCCCGGCCACGCTGACACTGCGCGTCAAATCCAACACAGTTATCCTAGTTTAGTCAGCCCGGGCGGGTCGTCAACGAGGGTTGTGGGTGAAACAGGCCGGCTTTGGGTATTTAGCGATGGGAATCGTGCCAGTTGGACGGGCCTTGCCGCCCTTATTAGATCAGGGGGACGGGAGCGAGTGCCCGTCACACTAGCCAAGGTACATTGCCAATCCGTCCTACAACCCACGTGGGACGGATTGCCAATCCGTCCTACTTTTTATGCCACGTTGGAGTTAACAGCACTTACCACGCTCGTTGCTGGAATCCTGAGCGGTCCCGAGTACGCGGCATTGGGCGGAGGCCGGGGTAGAAATGCGAATGATTCATGAACGAGCTACCGGTGCCGGTTGGGGCGGTTTGGGACGAACTGGTCTGCATCAAGTTATGGTTGATCTGATCCAAACGCCGGTCTTGTTGGGTGACAGCAGCGTCGAGCCCGATCAGCCTGGATCGCAATTCGGCTCTCGGCCGTATAAAAGTGTGATAGGTGTCCAGCATACCAACAGGACGACTAAAGTGATCTAGCTGAGGGGTTATCGTTGGCCCTGCAGGGGGGCTCCACCATTGGGCAGTGGCCGTGTGAGTCAGGCTATAGAAAAGGATGGCGGTCACTATTGCCTGGACGAAAAAGCGAACTTGCATGCCAGTGGCTCCAGTTTGGCCGAGAAAAAGGGCTCGGCTGCCAGAATACAGCGATCCGCGACGGGCGAGCGTCTGTATCCTAGAGGTATCTATCGGTCTTGCCCAACGCGAATTATAGCACATTGGTGGACTGCGGAGGATTCTCTGCATCGACGGACTACCGACATCCTGTTTTACCTAAACCCGCTGGCCGTTACAGGTGGACCGATGGAATGGATTCTGGGGGAATCGGAAGCGAGAGGGTTGTGCCGATTGCAAGGAATTCGCCGATTACGCCCTTAGCGAGAAAAACCGTCACGGATGATGGGCCGATGCTTGAGAGCAGGCCGAATGACTTGACCATTCCGGAAAGACATCAGTGTCCGATATGCTCCAGATGATGCGATGTTTTCGTTATGCGTTGGTATTCGCGCCGGTTATTCTGGGATTTGGTTCGGGTTGCCGCACGCTGTCGCCCCACGTCGCTGACCATGCGTTGGCAGAATCCCTGGTGGCACAGGACATGGTTCCACGGGAACTGAACAAGGCGGTACTTTCTGACTATGTCATCGAGCCGCCTGACATCTTGGTGATCGAAGGCATCCATTTGGCGCCACGTCCCGGTTACATCATGCGCACGAGCGACGTGATCTCGATCCGCGCTCAAGAGACGGTTGCCCAATCGCCCTATCGACTGCGCAAGGGGGACGTGGTCGGAATCGACGCCTTCGAAACGATCGGGGACCTTCTGCGCCCTGGCGATACCGTTGCCGTCCGGGTCCGCGGGACGCCGCCGATCGCGCCGATCTCCGGACCGACGGTGATTGAGCCGGACGGCACGATCAACCTGGACGCCATCCGTTTCGAGGTAGCCGATCCGGCGGGGATTCAGGAACCGTGGGGCGGTATGTGGTACGGGTCTGTCTCGGTCGCCGGGCAAACACCGCCGGAAGGCGCGGCGACGATCAAGAAGCATCTGAAGCAGTTCATCGAGGACCCGGTCGTATCGATATTCCTTCTGCGGAAGGCGCCACCACGAGGCATCTCCAGTGCGTTCGTCGTCGAGTCCGACGGCACCGTCAACCTGGATTCGCCGCTCGGTGTCCAGCCGGACCTTCCGGCGGGCCGAATCGGGTGGAACGGGCGAATACGTTTCGGTGCGCTGACGCTGGCCGGCTTTACCCGAGATGAAGCGAGCGAAGCGATCGCCAAACACATTCAGGACGCGTTACCCGAGCCCCACGTCATGGTGTCCGTCCTGCGGATGGCCCGACCGCAGCAGATCAGCGGCGCGTTTCAGATCGAGCCTGAGGGGATCGTGAATCTGGATGCACCGCTGAACATCCAGGCAGACCCCTTCGCGGGCACCGGGCAGATTCTGCCCGGCGAAGAGCCCGTGTTGAATGTGGTCACCCGATACGGTGCGGTGCCGGTGGCAGGTTGGACGAAGCAGGAGGCCGAACAGAAGATCGCAGAACACTTGCAATTGCTCCTGCCGGAACCTCAGGTGTCCGTGTCCATCCTCAGGATGTCCGGTTTGCAGCAGATCGCCGGCCAGCACCTGGTGGCGCCCGACGGCACGGTGACCCTGGGAACTTTCGGTTCCGTGTCCGTCGTGGGCAAGACGCTGGCCGAGGCCAAAAGGGCGATCGAGCATCATTTGTCGTACATGTTGGAGCGGCCGGAGGTGGCCGTCGACGTGTTCGCTTACAATAGCATGGTGTACTATGTCGTGTACCAAGGCGCCGGTACCGGAGATACCGTCTACCGTCTGCCGATCACCGGCAACGACACCGTCTTGGACGCCATCGCCGGAATCGGAGGCCTGCAATTCGTATCCTCCCAGAACATCTGGGTCGCCCGTCCCACCCCGCACGCCGATCAACTGCTGATCTTGCCCGTCGATTGGGCAGCGGTCTCGTCCCATGGCCAAGCCGCGACGAACTACCAGTTGATGCCCGGCGATCGCGTGTTCATCGCCGAGGACAAGTGGGTGGCCCTCGACACCAGCTTGGCGAAGCTGATGGCCCCGTTCGAACGCGTGATGGGCTTTTCGATCCTAGGCGTCAATACGGTCAGCCGCTTCTCGGGCAATGTCCTGCAAGGCGGCGGGTTGCGAGGATTCTTCGGCGGCGGCGGTTTGTAGTCCGGCAATTCAAACGTACGGTCCGCTCGACCAATCGAGTGTCCGGTTGATGGCAGGCTCGGTCGAGGAGCAATCACGCGCAAGTCAGTCGTGCCTTTCCCGGTGTTGTGTTGGGGCGATCCGGGACGCGCCTGCGCGTCCCATTAAC
>REEF01000405.1 GCA_007695205.1 Planctomycetaceae bacterium | reverse complement strand
CCAACAGCCCGGAAGGAAACCGGTTCCTGCATCGGCCCGAGCGCAAAGAGTACGCCTTGCCGGATCGTGTTTAGCGGTCGAACGGTGCTCAGTGTGGATGCGGACCCTTCTAACCAGGGGGAACTGACGCTTCGCGTTCCAAGCAGCGGCCGATCTGGCGGATGGCTTGACGTAAGCGGTTTTCGTTTTCGACCAGAGCCATCCGCACGAACCCCTCGCCCGCGTCGCCAAAGCCGCTGCCAGGGCTGACGGCCACATTTCCTTTGTCCAACAGCATCATGGCGAAATCCATCGAGTTCATCCGCTGCTGCCAGATCTCCGGATAACGAGCCCAGACAAACATGCCGGCTTTGGGCTTTTCTACGCTCCAGCCCAATCGACGCAGACCATCCACCAACACGTCCCGACGCAATTGGTACACGCTGGCCTGGGTTTCCACGGCCGCCTCGGTATGCCGCAGCGCGACGATCGCCGCGATCTGAATCGCTTGGAACATGCCGTAATCGTAGTAGCCCTTGATCGTGGCCAGAGCACGGATCATTTCCGCATTGCCGCAACAGTAGCCGACTCGCCAACCCGCCATGTTGTAGCCCTTGCTCATCGTCGTAAACTCGACGCCCACGTCCGCAGCCCCTTCAGCCGCCAGGAAACTGGGCGGGCGGTAGCCGTCGAAGGCCACATCGGCATAGGCAAAGTCGCTGATGACCATGAAGCCAAACCGCTTCGCCAGCTTGACCACCTCGTTGTAAAACTCGGGCTCGACGGTCGCCGTCGAAGGATTGTGGGGATAATTCAGGATCAAAACTTTGGGAACGGGATACAGGTGCTGGCAGGTGTACGCGATGTTCGACAGAAACTTCTCCGAATCGGCGACTTCCAACGCGATGACGTTCCCCGAAGCCAACGCGACCGAGTACATGTGGATCGGAAAGTACGGGTTGGGGATCATGGCCGTATCGCCCGGTCCCATCAGGGCCAAGCACATATGGCTGAAGCCTTCTTTCGACCCCAGGCAGACGATCACCTCGGATTCGGGGTCCAGTCGCACGCCATATCGCTTGAGGTACTTGCTGGCGACTTCCCGTCGTAAATTCAGGATCCCCGACGATTTGCTGTAACCGTGATTGTCCGGGTCCGCAGCCGCTTCCGCCAACTTCTTGATCACGATGTCCGCCGGGGCATCTGAAGGATTGCCCATGCCCAAATCGATCACATCGTCGTCTGCTCGACGCTTGTCGTACAACAATTGGTTGATACGACCAAACATATAGGGGGGAAGCCGATAGACTCGGGAAGCGAATTGAATTTCAAATGGTTTCTCGGAACCCACGTCAGGCTGGACAGTCGGGTTCGCGGCCTGCTCATGCTCGGATGCGATATGAACTCCAGTGGAAGACGTTAATTCGGTGGTAGCTTGTGTCGACATGAAGGTAGTCTTTTAGCCGCGAGGCCTCGTTTTTCGGGTGAATTTAACAGTACATCTCCAGGATAGCGGGTGTCTCGAAAAATGGAAACGGCGACTGGGCGATCGAGATGCCGCAGTTACCCGCTACCATCCTTCGCGATAGACTATACTTTCAACGTCGGAAAGAACTACGTTATTCCTAGAAGACGACTCGTACCGAGCTGTACTTCGCCCAACCCACGTGAAAACCCACCCAAGCAGGGAATTTGCAATGACGATCAGCAGTGTGCTTGCTACGAACGTCCTTGCGTTGGTGCTGATGCAACCTGGCCCCCAGGCTGCGTTGGTGGTCGCTGGCGACGTCGAGTTGCGTCAGGACGTTACGGAGGTTCGCGAATTCGTCGGAACCGTGATGCCGGTGAAGAGAACGGTGATCGGCAGCGCGGTAGATGGGCGCGTCGAGCAGTTTTTGGTGAACGACGGCGACTGGGTGCCGCAGGGCGAGCCGTTGGCCGAATTGCTGAAGACAACGATCGGGCTGGAGGTGGCTGCCGCAAAAGCCGAGATGGAGCTGCGCCAGCACGAGCTGACCGAGTTGGAGAACGGTTCACGGCCGGAAGAGATCGCCCAGGCCGAGGCGGCCAAAGGCCGAGCTGCCGCACTGGCCACGTTTGCCGAGGCTCGGATGGAACGTATCAGGGCATTGTTCGAACGTGGTGCCTCGACGTCCCAGGAAGAAATGGAAGAGGCCGTTTCGATGGCCACGGCGGCTCAGCAGACGCTGGCCGAAGCCGCGGCGACGTACCGGCTGGTCCTGGAAGGGCCGCGTCCCGAGCGGTTGCTGCAAGCTCGAGCTCAATGGGATTTGGCTCAGGCCAATTACGAGCGACTGCAGGACATGTATCACAAGTTCACGGTCCGAGCGCCGTTCGATGGCTTTGTGATTGCGGAGAACACTGAGGTCGGCGAGTGGGTGTCGCGCGGTGACCCCGTGGTCGAGATGATCGCCATCGACTCGGTCGAAATCCAAGTCGCGGTGCCGGAAGCGTATATCGACGTCCAGCGGCCCGGTCAGCCTGTGACCGTTCGACTGGAGGCGTTACCTGACCAGTCGTTTACAGCGACGGTTACCCGAGTCATCCCGCAGGCTGATCTGAGATCGCGTACCTTTCCGTTGAAGATCCTGCTGGAAAACACGCCGCAGACGGATACATCGCCGCCACAATACCGTTTGAAGGCCGGCATGCTGGCTCGCGTGTCGTTGGCCGTCAGCGAACCGAGGTCCGCCTTGATGGTCTCCAAAGACGCGTTGGTTCTGGAAGAAGGTCGTTCGACGCTGGTATTCGTCATCCGCAAAGACCCGAAATCGGGCGCATTGTCCGCCGTTGCCGTGCCGGTACGGCTGGGAACCGAGCAGGGCGCGGAAATCGAGGTGATCGGCGACCTGCGCGACGGCGAACGTGTGGTGATCGTTGGCAACGAGCGATTGAGTCGACGGCCGCCGTTCACTCCGGTCAACGTCCAGCAACCCACGAAGAAGTGACTGTCTGATGCATCCCATCGAAGCGTTCATTCGAAATCCGATCAAAGTTGCCGTCGGCGTGCTGCTGGTCGCGCTGTTCGGCATCATCGCGCTGATGCGGATGCCCATGCAACTGACGCCGGAAGTCCAGATCCCGACCATCACCGTCCAAACCCGGTGGCCGGGAGCCAGTCCGAAGGAAGTCGAGCAGGAGATCATCCGCGAGCAGGAAGAGTTCCTGCAGAGCGTCGAGGGATTGACGAAGATGACTTCCGAGAGCCAGGATTCCGTGGGGACGATCATCCTGGAGTTCAATGTCGGCACGAACATGGAAGAGGCATTGCTGAAGGTGAACAGCCGCCTGCAGCAGGTCAGCGACTACCCGATCGACGCTCGATTACCGGTGATCAGCGCTTCCAGCGCTTCGGATCGCCCGATCGCCTGGTTCATCCTCAGCCCGCGGATGCCTAGCGAAGACGAGTTGCGGCAGTTCCAGGTGGATCATCCCGAACTGGCCGACGATCTGGAACCCGTCTTGACGGCGCACAACGCCGGGCTGGCAGCGTTGCGGTTACGGCTGGCGGCCGAATCGAACGAGCGACTGCGAGCCTTGTTGCCCGAAGAGATCGACGTTACCAAGCTCCGTAAGTTCGCTGAGGACTACATCGAAGCGGCTTTCGAAAGGGTCGAGGGCGTTTCCAACTCGAATGTCTTCGGCGGACAAGATCCTGAAGTCCAGGTGATCGTCGATCCGCACAAACTGGCCGCTCGAGGGCTGACCATCACCGATGTCCGACACGTATTGAGCCAGCAGAACAAGGACACCTCCGGCGGCGATATCTGGGAATCGAAACGGCGTTACGTCGTGCGAACGCTGGGCCAGTTCCGCTCGCCCGAGCAGGTGGAAGAACAGATCCTGGCGATCCATGATGGTACGCCCGTGCGATTGGGCGATGTGGCTACCGTTCGCGAAAGCTTTAAGAAGCCGGACGGGTTTGTCCGCCGTTTTGGTGTGTCGTGCATCTCGATCAATGTCCAACGCGAGACGGGCGCAAACGTCTTGGATGTGATGAAGGGCCTGCAGGAAGTCCGCCAGCGTTTGGACGACGGGCTCTTGAAAGATCGCGGCTTGACGCTGACCCAAGTCTACGACGAAACCGAGTATATCTACTCGTCGGTCGGGCTGGTCAGTCAGAACATTCTGGTGGGTGGTCTGTTGACCGTGATCGTCCTGCTGTTGTTCCTGCGCAGCGGGCGTTCGACGCTGGTCATCGGACTGGCGATCCCGACCAGCATTGTGGGCACCTTCCTGATGCTGTACCTGATGGGCCGATCGTTGAACGTGATCAGTTTGGCCGGACTGGCTTTCGCGGTCGGGATGTTGGTGGACAATGCGGTGGTGGTTTTGGAAAACATCTTTCGGCATTATCAGCGAGGCGAATCGACGTTCACGGCAGCGCTGCGAGGAACCCAGGAGGTTTGGGGCGCCGTTGTCGCCTCGACAGTCACCACCCTGGCCGTCTTCTTGCCCGTGCTGTTCATCGAGGAGGAAGCCGGGCAGTTGTTCCGCGACATCGCCCTGGCGATCAGCTCGGCCGTCGGATTTTCCCTGCTGGCTTCGGTGACCCTGATCCCCACCTCGGCAGCACGCCTGTTGCGAGACCACGGAAAAGAAGTCGAAGACCATGAACAAAGATTGCGACGGCTACGCGGCCCACAATGGCTGGCCCCGTTAGACCGCTTGGGAAAAAGATTCGTGGACCATGTGGTCGGCGTGAATCGGGCGATCCAACGAAGCACGACGCGCCGCGTGGCGACCGTGGCTCTGCTGGTCGGAGCTTCCGTATTGGTTAGCTATCTGTTGTGGCCCAAGGTAGAATACCTGCCGACGGGTAACCGGAACCTGGTATTCGCGATCGTCCTGCCTCCACCCGGGTACAACCTGGATAACCTGATGCGTCTGGGCCAGACGGTCGAAGAGGAATTACGACCGTACTGGGACGTCGATCTGGACGATCCGGCACTCAGCGAACTGCCTTTCCCACCCATCGATGATTTCTTCTATGTGGCGCGAGGCCGACAAGTCTTCATCGGAATGCGAGCGGTCGATCCGCTGCGAGCGGGCGAGTTGGTGCCGCTGGCGTTTACGATGCGGCAAAAGCTGCCCGGCGCGATCGTGGTGGCCGCGCAGAGCAGTCTGTTCGAACAGGGGCTGACGGCCAATC
>REEF01000948.1 GCA_007695205.1 Planctomycetaceae bacterium | reverse complement strand
AACTGGAGGGGACGAAGCCTCACCAGGATAGTTGCCCTCAGTGCGACGCCACGGCGCCGAAGCCGATCGACGGCACGGTGGACATCCCGGTCGCGCCGCCAACGACGGATAGCGACACTTCCGATGCGCCGATCGGTGCCACGGTGGACATCCCGATCACGCCGCCAACGACGGATAGCGACACTTCCGATGCCCCCATCGACGGCACGGTGGACATCCCGGTCGCGCCGCCCGCCGAGTCGCGAAAGGCGGGAACGGCAACGGGCCAGATCAGTCAGACGGTCGAGGTGGATTCGACGGGGCAATCGGCCGATCGAGACTCGAAGGCTCGCGCGGCAGCGTCCGAGTCGGCGGCGAGCGATGCGCAGAGGGTCGAAAAGATGTGGCGTCAATCCATCTCGACCGATGCAAGGCCGGGCATGACGATCAAGCGAGACACGCAAGCCACGTCGACCAGTACGTCTTTGCTCGTCAAGCAACGCAGCATGCGAGAGCCGAACGAGGCGGCTTCCTCGTTGAACGATTACGAACTGTTAGACGTCCTTGGCGAAGGCGGCATGGGGGTGGTCTATACGGCTCGGCAGGCCTCGATCGATCGGATCGTCGCCGTCAAGATGCTCAAGACGGGCATGAAGGACGATGACGGCCACCGTGGTAAATTCTTCTCCGAGGCGGTGGTCACGGGCGACCTGGAACATCCGAATATCGTGCCCATCTACGACATGGGCGCAAACGAGAGCGGCGCGTTGTTCTACTCGATGAAACGGGTCCACGGTACGCCATGGAACGAAGTCATCGCGGAAAAATCGCTGGCGGAAAACTTGCGCATCTTGATGAGCGTTGCGGATGCGGTCGCGTTCGCCCACGTTCGCGGTATCGTGCATCGCGACCTGAAGCCCGAAAACGTCATGCTCGGCGACTTCGGCGAAGTCCTGGTGATGGACTGGGGGATCGCCATGGCTACCGCCGCGTTCGGCAAATCGGACAGCATCCTGCAATCGGCCAGCATCGGCGGCACACCCGCGTACATGGCGCCGGAACTGGCATCCGGTCAGGTCGATCGGATCGGACCGGCCAGCGACGTCTACTTATTGGGCGCGATCCTGTTCGAGATCTTGTCGGGCAAACCGCCCCACACGGGCAAAAACGTCATGCAATGCCTGGTCGCCGCGGCTCGCAACGAGATCCAGTCCACGGACAAGTCGAGCGAACTGATGGATATCGCTCGCCAGGCGATGGCCACCAAGGTCCAGGACCGATACGAGACGGTGCTGGCATTTCAGGACGCGATCCGGCAGTACCAGGCCCACTCGGAGAGCATCGTCTTATCAACCCGGGCCGAAGAAGATTTGGCCAATTCGCTGCGAACTCGCGACTACCAGGACTTTTCGCGAGCCTTGTTTGCGTTTCAAGAGGCGGCCGCGTTATGGGAAGGCAATCAACGAGCTTGGGTGGGCATCGTCGAAACCCAAGCGGCTTACGCAACCGCCGCTCTGGAAAAAGGGGATTACGATCTCGGCCTGTCACTGCTTGATCCCAATCAACCGCAACACGCCTCGCTGCACAACCAATTGACCGCAGCCCAACATGAACGCGACTCGCGCGCGCTGCGGCTCAAGCGACTGAAACGGATTGCCGCCGGCCTGGCTGCCATCTCGTTTGCCATCTTGGCGATCGGCCTGGTGCTGATCATGCAGCAGAAACGCGAAGCCGATGCTCAGCGTCTGATCGCCGTTGAGCAACGAGAGTTCGCCGAGCAGCAACGACAGATCGCTGAAGACGAGCGAAAGAAGGCAGACGACCAGCGACAGCAGGCCGAACAGCAGCGAAGTCGAGCCGAGCAGCAGACGCAGATCGCCGAGGACGAGCGGCAGCGAGCCGAACAGCAGCGAAGCCGAGCCGAGCAGCAGACGGAGATCGCCGTCCAGCAACGGCGTAAGGCGGAGGAGGCCTCGTACGTGGCCCAAATCGGTCTGGCAGCAGAGCGGATCGCCAGCAATGCGTTCTTGGATGCCGTGCGTCTGCTGCAGGTCTACGAGCAGCCGGGCATGACGCAACCGCGGAACTGGGAGTGGGGCCATCTCCGTTATCTTTCCCAGTTGGCGGAGCATACGCTGGACGCCCACAGCCGTGTCGAATGCGTGATGTACTCGCCGGACGCCCGGTACGTGATCGCGGGCACCGTGGATGGGCGGGTACGAATCTGGGACGCCGAGACCTATCGGGAGCTGGCGGTCCTGACGCACGGCGCACCCGTCCGAGCGGTTGCTATGACCAAGGATGGCTCGTACCTGGCGACGGGCGGAGCTGGCTTGGGCGATATCAAGCTCTGGAAGCTCGGGCCGGAGGCGAAACAGCATGTCCTGGCACGAACGCTCAGCGGGCATCGTGACGCGGTGCTCAGCTTGAGCTTCTCGCCCGATCAACAACGCCTGTTGAGCGGTTCGCAAGACGAGACAGCACGCGTCTGGGACTGGGTGAACGGGGCGGAACGGGGCGCGTTGCGCGGGCATTTCGGCCCGGTGTGGAGTGCAAGGTTTTCGCCTGACGGCCAGCGGATCGTGACGGCCGGCGACGATGGGACCGTGCGGGTCTGGTCGTCCTCGGAAAGAACGCTGATCACGCGGTTCCCCGGCCATCAAGGCGCCGTCTATGCCGCCGCGTTTTCCCCGGATGGGAATCTGATCGCCTCGGGTGGCGCGGATCAACGTGTCCTGGTGTGGGATCCGGAAAAGGTCGAAGAATTCGACTTCGAAGCCTTAGAACGGCGGCTGACCAGAACGTCGATCGACCCCACCGCGGCGTCGGAATCGGAGCCTCGTCGGTCGCCCAGCTATCAGACGCTGGCGGGTCACTCGGCAGAGATTCGCGACATCGCCTTTGCGTCGCACTGCGGGGATCGGCAGGGAACGTTTGTGCTGAGTGTCGGCCATGACAACTCGGTCCGCGTGTGGGATCTGGATGCCACAGAGGATGACGCCGACCGCATGCTTGTTTTTCGCGGGCACGGGGGCTGGGTTCGCACGGCCGCCTTTCACCCCCAGGGGCAATTCGTTCTGTCGGGCGCCTACGACAGCCAGGTGAAGGTCTGGAATGTGCAGACCTACGAGGAAGATCGCGTGCTTCGGGGTCAGGACAGCCCGATTGCCGGGGCTTCGTTCTCGGCCAACGGCCAGCGAGCCATCACGGCCGGCCTGGATGGAACCGCCATCCTCTGGAATTTGCAGAACGGGCGGGCGATCGCCCGTCTGAACGAATCGGTACCGATCGAGGCTCGGGCAGAAGACCCCGGGGAGAGGTCCCTCGCACCGTCTACGCAGACGCGGCGATTGTCCGAGGGACACGAGTTTCTGGTCACGCGAGCCGCGTTCTTCCCGCCCGGCGACCAACGGCTGTTGACCACCGCCGGAGACGCTACCGTGCGAATGTGGCACCTGACGGCCGGCGGCCAAATCCGGCAATTCGACGGCATAGGACAACGAAGTGCCATGGCCCTGGCCGACGATGGGAAATGGATCCTGACCGGCAGCGACAGCACCGCCGCCCTGCTTTGGGACGCCGATCAGGAAGCCGCACTGCCGGAAGTCCTTACCGGACACCGATTTGAAATCACCGCAGTGGCGATTTCGTCGGGCGACGAGATACGACAGCGGCGATTGTTTACCGGGGATACCAACGGTCACGCGAACGTGTGGCACTGGGACCGGTCGCAGGAAGCTTGGCGAGTGTCTGCCGAGTTGATCGGTCATCTGCCGGGTTTTGCCATCACGGCGGCGCAATTCTTGCCGGACGGTCGCACGCTGTTAACCGCTTGTGAAGATCACACGGTGATGCGTTGGGATACGGAAACAGGACGGCGAGTTGCCGCCAGCACGCTGAAACACCCCGGAGCCGTGCGCGGCATGGATCTGGCATCCGACGGCCAGCAGGTCGTGACTTTGTGTCTGGCAAGTCAAAGGGACGGGGAACGCACCACGGAAGGATTCCAGTTGACCCACTGGGACCTGGATTCCGCCCGGGAACTCCACAGACAGTTCGTCGGGGACGAGACCGTGACATCCGCCGTTTTCGACCAGGATGCCAGCGGGGTGCTCGTGGCATCGATGACGGCCGATGGTAGCAGTGTGGTGAAACGTTGGGACCTGAGCGACGGCGGGTACCGTCCGCTTTGGTCCGACGATCGAGGCCGTGGTTCGGTGTGGGCCGCGTTCCCATCGCCGGATGGTACCCAGGTGCTGACGGCCGGTGGCAGCTACGCCAGGCTCTGGGATATCGATACGGGTCAGGCGATTCAGACTTTCAGCCCGCACGGACCGCTGGCGTACGCCAGCTTTTCGCCAGCGGATACCCTGGTGGCAACGGCGGGAGTCGACGGCGCGGTGAAGATTTGGAGCGTCGCAGAGCAGGCCGACGATTGGGGCAAAGTACGGCTGAAAATCCCCCAGGCTCATCGGAAAGACGATCGGCCCTACCCCGTGAACTCGGCCGTCTTCGGGCCGGCCAGCGCCGGCGGTGACCACCTGCTGCTGACCGCCGGCGACGATGGTTCGGCCAGGATCTGGGATCTCCAGGGACCAAAGCCGCTTCAACAAAACCTTTTTCAGCATCCCGCGCCCGTGCTGCACGCCGTCTTCTCGCCGGATGCCACACTTGTCGCCACGGCCTGCGCGGATGGCGCCGCGCGGATCTGGCATGTCGCAACCGGGGAAGGACAAATCCTGGGCGAACGAACGTCACACAGCCTGGCCGTTCGGTGCGTGGCGTTTTCGCCGGACGGCAAACGATTGGCCACGGGCAGTGATGACAATACCATCAAGGTCTGGGATGTCCCAACGCAGACCGAAATCACGCTGCTGGCCGGTCACGCCGCGAGCATTACATCGATCGGTTTCTCGCCTGATGGACGGCGGATCTTCAGCGGCAGTCAGGATGCCATGGCCAAGGTTTGGGATGCCGACAGCGGGCAACAAATGCTGAACTTGAAACGGCACGCGGCTGCGGTGACCGCGATCGATGTCTCGTACGATGGACGCCGCCTGTTGACGGCCAGCAGCGATGGATCAGCCATCATCGTCTCGTCCATCAACATCCCGCCCACCATCACGATCACCGAAGAACCGCAGATCTACACCACCCCTGGGCAACCGGTCGTC
>REEF01000204.1 GCA_007695205.1 Planctomycetaceae bacterium | reverse complement strand
GGCGAATGGACGCCCGTTGCCAATCGGGAGGGTGAAATAGCTCGTCATGTACAGTACGCAAGAAACACGCTGGCCAAAGACAAGCGCATCAACATTCGTATTTCCTCCAAGGATCTCGAGGAGATTCAGGCCATAGCTGTCGAGGAGGGATTACCGTACCAAACGCTTATCGCGAGCATCCTGCACCGCTATGTATCAGGGCGATTGATAGCAGTGGGAGACGGAACAACCGGTCGCAGCGTACGCGCCAAAGCGCGCGGCTGAACCGAAACGTGAGAACGACCGCATCCAAACAGCCGTGATCACGGCGAACCTTCACTCCGGACGGCTGGATTGGTCCGGGCAGGACGCCGGTGTGCTACGAAATCCCCTTCATCCGCCATTTCTACCACCCCGGGCCCATGCGCACTCTCGATGAACGATCAAAGCACGCCGCACACCGGAGGCAAGGTCCAAACACACTTTTACAGTTCGCCGCAGGGAATAGAAGGAATCCCTGGGCGAAGCGGACTATGTGAAGCAGTTGGAGGAAGCGGCCAGGCGTTTGCCCGACGGGAAAGGGGGGCTGAGTGATGAAGCCGGCCAGGTGGACTTCAAAGGCACGACCAGGGGCTTCGTCCGCCCCTTCGTGGTGGAACGTATCAACATTATCGGGCGCCAAGATTCCGAAGAATTTTCCGTGCAAGTGGTTCTTTGACCTCAGCGTGTCGTGGGATCGTTTCGACGATGCCGGATTGAGGATTGATCCAAATGGAATGGGAGCGTCCCTCCCGTTTCAAGAAACAGCCAGCTCGCCGAAGGCGGCGTTCGAGTTCTGTTCGCTTCATTCCACAGAAATGGTTTCTCGAACAACTCCTGATGCAAGGCCGCGCAGACCATCTTCCAACCGATCCTCAAGGATCAAGGCAACTGCGTCCCGGAGGCTTTCTTTCGCCTCCTCCTTCGTTTCCCCTTGGCCATTTGCGCCGGGAATCTCCGGACAAATCGCCCAATAGCCGCCCTCCGGAGCTTCGTCGATAATCGCTGTGAACTCAGCTTTCATTTCATTTCTCCCTCGAATAAGGTACAACAAAAATTCAACAAAATCTCACTGCAATTATGGCGCACATGGGAAAACTGCGGCGATTCCGCTCCGTACGGGCTCCATATGCCCTATACGCCCGTATCAGCGGTATCGGCAACGTGGAATACTCGGGTATAGTCTTAGCCGAATCGATCCACATCGCTGCAATCGGCACGGGCGAACGCATTCGATACATCGCCGCACGTGCGGCGGCTATGCAACCAGAGAGGCGGCATGAGATACGAAGTGGTTAAGGAATACCAGGATGCTCCGGAGAACCCAATCAAGATAGAAAAGGGTGAGAAGTTGCACGTTATCGAAGAATCCGACGCGGATGGCGATTGGGCCAATTGGGTCTACTGCAAAGGTGCGGACAAGGAAGGCTGGGTACCCAGACAGGTTCTGCAAATTACCGGCACAGAGGCAGTCGTCACGGAAGCCTATTGTGCACAAGAACACACACTGTGTGTCGGCGAACGCCTGATCGCGGAATATGAGCTGAACGGCTGGATCTGGTGCGAAAAAGAAGCTGTCCCCGGTTCGTACGCGTGGGCGCCGTTAAACCATCTGGCCGAACGGTAGACGCACACGATACGGCGCGCCGCAGGTGCCGCCGGTTCCCCATCTCCGACCTTACTCCGCCTGGTAATTCTTGCGGAGAGCGATTCCCCGTAGTATCATAGCGTGTGACCGCCGGAGCCGACGGTGTTATGCGGGTGCGGATCTACACGGACACATCCGTCATCGGTGGCTGCGAGGATCAGGAGTTCGCGGAATACTCGATACGGCTTCTGGATAGCTTCGTCCGCGGTGACCGTGCGCTCACCTCGAATGCGGGTCGATGCGCAACACATCGCAATCGCGACCCAATGATCGAGACCCGGACGCCCCGGGAGGTGTTGTCAGATGACACAGAACCAAGGAGACCAATAGTTGCATTGGATAGCCCCATCAGAAAAAGACGCCGCCTCTGCGTCGCTGGAAAAGCGGCTGTGGGATGCTGCGGACCAGTTCCGTGCCAACTCGGGGCTCAAGGCGCAGGAATACTCCGGGCCCATTCTGGGCTTGATTTTTTTGCGGTTTGCCGAGGTGCGCTTTTCGGCACAGCGCAGGAAGCTCGAGGAGGCCGGGGTGTCTGCGCGCCGCGGGAGCCGGGTGGATGACCCCGACGCCTACCATGCAGACAACGTGCTCTACCTGGCGCCCGAGGCGCGCTTCGACTTCCTGCTCACCCTGCCCGAGGCGGCCGACATCGGCGCCAAGGTGAATGCGGCCATGCGCGAGGTTGAGAAGCACAACCCGCAGCTCGCCGGCGTGCTGCCCAAGACCTTCAACCTTTTCACCGGTACCCTGCTCAAGGAACTGCTCAAGAAGATCTCCGAGATTCCGGCCACGCTCGACTTTGACGCCTTCGGCCGCATCTATGAATACTTCCTCGGCGAGTTCGCCATGAGCGAGGGGCAGGGTGGCGGCGAGTTTTACACCCCTGCCGGCATCGTGAAGTTGCTCGCTCAGGTGATCGAGCCCTTCCACGGCCGTATCCTGGACCCGGCCTGCGGCTCGGGCGGCATGTTTGTGCAGTCGGCGCGCTTCGTGGCCGAGCATCACCAGAACCCTTCCGCGGAGCTCGCCATCTTCGGCGTCGAGAAGACCGACGAGACCGGGCGGCTGGCCCGACTCAACCTCGCGGTGCACGGGCTGGAGGGCGACATCCGCCACGGCGGCAACGTCAACAGCTACTACGACGACCCACATGCAGCCACCGGCCGGTTCGACTTTGTGCTGGCCAATCCGCCGTTCAACGTCAACGCGGTGGACAAGGAGCGGCTGAAGGACATGGTCGGCCCCGGTCGCCGCTTTCCCTTCGGCCTGCCCCGCACCGATAACGCCAACTACCTCTGGATCCAGCTCTTCTACTCGGCGCTCAATACCCGTGGCCGCGCGGGCTTCGTCATGGCCAACTCGGCCTCGGACGCGCGCAGCAGCGAGCAGGAGCTGCGGCAGAAGCTGATCGAAGCGCGGGCAGTGGATGTGATGGTCGCCGTCGGCCCCAACATGTTCTACACGGTCACGCTGCCCTGCACGCTCTGGTTTCTCGACCGGGGCAAGGCGGAAACCCCGCGCGCCGATACGGTGCTCTTCATCGATGCCCGCCACATCTACCGCCAGGTGGACCGCGCCCATCGCGACTGGACGCCCGCGCAGATCGGCTTCATCGCCAACCTGGTGCGGTTGTATCGGGGCGAGGCGCCCGACCTGACGGTGGGCGGGGAGGAGACGGCGGCCAGGCTGGCGGAGGTCTTCGGCCAACAGCCGGCCTATGCCGATGTGCCCGGCCTGTGCAAGGCGGCGACAATAGAGGAAATCGCGGCGCAGGGCTGGTCGCTCAATCCCGGCCGCTACGTGGGCGTGGCCCCGGGCGAGGAAGTGAGCGACGAAGACTTCAAGGCGCAGTTGGGAGCGCTGAACGAGGAACTGGAAACCCTCAACGCCCAGGCGCGGGAGTTGGAAGCGACAATCGCCGCAAATGTGGCGGGGATTCTGGAACAATGAGCGATAAACGCGACAACGCGCCCTCGCACGGCCAACTTCTCGTATACCGGACCGAAAGCGGGAAGGACAAGATCGAGGTTCGGCTCGAGGGCGAGACCGCGTGGCTGACCCAGGCGCACATGGCCGAACTGTTTCAGACGACGGTTCCGAATATCAGCATGCACTTGCGCAACATCTTCGAGGAAGGTGAGTTGCAGCAGGATTCAGTTGTTCAGGATTTCTTAAGTACTGCCTCCGATGGCAAAAACTACCGGACAAAACACTACAACCTCGACGCCATCATCTCCGTAGGCTACCGGGTGAAAAGCGCCATTGCTACACGGTTCCGGATCTGGGCGACGCAGAAACTTCGCGAATACATGGTGAAGGGTTTTGTGTTGGATGACGAGCGTCTGAAAAATCCCGACCAACCCTTCGATTATTTCGACGAACTGCTGCGACGGATTCAGGACATCCGCACCTCCGAGCGGCGGTTCTATCAGAAGATCACCGACATCTACGCAACCAGCATCGACTACGATCCCACCCAACCGGAGAGCATTCTCTTTTTCCAGACGGTTCAGAATAAACTGCACTGGGCGATCACGGGCCAGACCGCGGCGGAGATCATCCACTCGCGCGCCGACAGCAAGAAAACCAACATGGGTCTGACCAACTGGCGCGGGGCCAAGGTTCGCAAGGATGATGTGATCATCGCCAAGAATTACCTCAATGGGGATGAACTTGCGGCCCTCAATAATCTTGTGGAGCAGTACCTGGTCTTTGCCGAAGGCCAGGCCATGCGGCGTGTGCCGATGCACATGAATGACTGGATCGCCAAACTCCATGCTTTCCTGAACATCAACGACCGCGACATCCTCACGCACGCGGGCAAGATCTCACACGAAATGGCCAGAGAGTTGGCCGAGGCGGAATACGACGAGTTCAACCGGCAGCGTATCCAGCAGTCCGACATGGCGGGCGGCGATTTCGAGAACGCCATCAAAAACCTGCCAACCCCGCCCCAAAGCGAGAAAACGGGAGGGAACCCATGAAACACGAAAACCGCCACACCCAGGCGCGGATCATGGAGCAAACCATCGCCGCAAATGTGGCGGGGATTTTGGAGGGTTGAGGATGGACGGCTGGCGAGAAACCACGCTGGGTGACGTATGCGATGAAGTTAACGGCCTCATTCAGACAGGCCCGTTTGGATCACAGCTTCACCAATCGGACTATTCGGAGGTCGGCATCCCGGTCGTGATGCCCAAAGACATCGTCGAAGGGCGAATCGCCTCCGATACCGTTGCTCGTATCTCGACCGAGCACGTTGAGCGGCTATCTCGGCACAAGCTGCTGCATGGCGACATCGTATACGGGCGTCGAGGTGACATAGGACGCCAGGCTCTGATTACCTCGGAGCAGGCTGGATGGATGTGTGGCACGGGTTGCTTGCGAATCAGCTTCGGGGACTCGGTGCTGAACCCACAGTTTCTCCACTATTTCCTACGCAAAGACGACGTAGTGAGTTGGATCACTAATCAGGCCGTGGGCGCAACGATGCCC
>REEF01000946.1 GCA_007695205.1 Planctomycetaceae bacterium | reverse complement strand
GATTGGCCCAACTGATCTGCCGGTACGTCCAAGTCACGGTAGGTTTCCGCGAGTACCATGTGTTCGTTATCGGAAAGCGGTTTCAGATTGTGCCGTATGCGGCCCAGAATATCATCAACTCGATTGAGTGGGTACGCGTCGAAGCGTTGTAATGCGTCTGGCAGACGCATTGAGGCTGGACCATTAAGAAGCACAAAAACAGGCTTATTCCAAGCTGTAGCCGCCCCTAATTCCACCATACTCATCGCGTCCGGAGATGACTCGGGTGACACGATGGCGATAAAAGCGTGACATTCCGCGAGCGCATCCCAAATTGCCTGGCTTATTGTTTCGCCTACCTGAATACTCGCATCGTAAAAAGGCTCAAGGCCCTCAGCCTGTAAACGATTGGCAACATCAGCCGCAATGTCTTTGTCGCGCGAGCTGTGTGAAAGAAATACGTCGTATGTTGTCGTTGCTGTAGCCATGGTAGCCATCAAGTGTTCACGCGCCGTGCCAGTTCATCGAGATACTTGTCGAAGTCGTTGATGTGAAACGCCTTCTTCCCTTCGATTATATCTGGAATCGCGTCGAAAGAGACGTGGCAAAGTACAGGAACAATTCGGTAGTCCTTTCGTCGTCCCCAAGCGGCACCCACTTCCAACAACACCCATGGGCGTTCAATTGAATCCGGGGTGAGCAAAACAACGAGCTCGCGGGATACCTGGATTTCCGTGCGTATCGATTCGGGGATATTGTCGCCTCCACCGATGTCGCGATCGTCTCGAAATGATGTTGCACCCGTAGCATCGATCTTTTCGCAGATGGTCGTCGCGATCCATTTGTCTGTAGTCGCATGGCTTACAAAGACCTGGTAGTTCCGTTTTTTGCGGGGCCTCTTTGGTGGGGACTTAGCTGCTTTCGCTGACTTCACTTTCTTCGTCTTGCGTCTTACTGCCATATCTTAGGTCTGTCTAAACATTCTGTTCGCAACCAATGGATCCGTCCATAAGCCCCGCCTGCGTCTAACTGTCCCGATTATTCATCCTGGTTCAGTGAAGGTCAGCTCAATTATAAGTGAAGCGTAGCCATCATCGTAATCGAATGTCGTAGTGTGGTCAAGTAGGCCCAGTCGCACAACAGCATGGAAAAGGTTGTCGTGCTATTCTTGGTGGTCGATGAGATCAACTGATTGGTTGGTACGTGTTTCCGTTTCTAACGCGGATGGGTCTTGGAACGTAGATGGCCTTGCACCATTTCAGCGTTTTGAGGATGGATGGCATATTGGCAGGAGTGCGGATTTATCTTGGCGGGTTTTGTTGGAATTGGGCCAGTGCTTCCATGAGCGGTTTGACTTGATCTTGTAGGTCGTCAAAGTGCTTGGCGGCTTGTGACAGGTCTCCTGATCGGGCCAGGCTTTCGATCTGCTGGGCCAGTTGATGTGCACGGTCGGCGCCAAAGAGTTGCACGGTGCTTTTCAGCGTGTGGGCCGCTCGGTGCGTCCGGTCCACATCCTGTGCCTGCAGGGCCGTGCGCAGGGTTTCGATCAATTGCGGTATCTCCATCTGCGCAGCCTGGACGATGGATGCCAAGACGTCCGGGCTGCCCTGAACCAGCTCGAGCGCATGCTGCCAGTCGACAAGGTCCTGGGAGGCGGCCGATCGGGCTGCTGGTTCTACCGGGCGATCGCCGCACAACGCGTCGATCGCGTCGAACAGCTCTTCGGCTCGGATCGGTTTCGCCACATAGGCGTCCATGCCGGCCCGCAGGCAGCGTTCGCGGTCCCCTTTCAGCGCGTGGGCGGTCATGGCGATGATCGGACAATGTTCGCCCGTTTGCCGCTCGCGATCTCGGATCCGCGTCGTGGCTTCCAAACCGTCCATCTCGGGCATCTGGACATCCATCAAGATCAGATCGAACGGCTGACGTTCGCTGGCCGTCACGGCCTGGTTGCCGTTGTTGACGACGGTCACCGTGTGGCCGTGCTCTTGCAACAAGGCGATGGCCAGTTGCTGGTTGACCAGGCTGTCTTCGGCCAACAGGACCCGCAAGCCAGTCAGACGATCCGCCGACGAGGCGGTGTCCTCCGGCACTTCCAGATTGGGCTGGGTAACGCCCAGGGCGATCTGGATGGCTTCCAGTAACTCCGAGGGCTTGACGGGTTTGAGCAAGTATCCGCTGATGCCCAACTGATTGCACAGCGCCACGTCCTCGGGGCGGTCCCCGGAAGTCAGTATCAACACGAGCGTCTCGCGGATGGCCGGGTCGCTACGGATCTGTTGGACCAGCCCGAATCCATCGACCTGCGGCATGTGGGCGTCGCTGATCACCAAACGATACGGCTGGCCCTGCTGATTGGCCTGCTGCAGCTCCTGCAGCGCCTGGTCCGCCCCCGAGGCCAGGGTCGGGACCATTTGCCAGGTGAGCAACGTGTCTTGCAGGATCTTCCGGTTCGAGGCGTTGTCGTCGACCACCAGAACTCGCATCCCGTGCAAGCGAGCCGATTCGCGTTCGCGGGGTGCGGGCGGTTTTTCGGGCACCTCCAGCCGCACGATGAAATGGAAGCGACTGCCTTGGCCCACTTCGCTTTCTACCCAGACCTGTCCATCCATCAGGGCGACCAAACGCGAGGCGATGGCCAGCCCCAATCCGCTGCCCATGTGCCGACGCGTGGTGGCGCTGTCCGCCTGTTCGAACATCTCGAAGATCGTCGACTGCTTGTCTTGGGGGACGCCCATGCCCGTGTCTCGGATCTGAAAGTGCAAGACGACGGCGTTGGCCAAACGCGATTGCATGCTGACATCCAAGCCCACCTCGCCCTGGTCGGTGAACTTGATGGCATTGCCTACCATGTTGACCACGACTTGGCGGAGCCGATGATAGTCGCCCGTGACGTAGCGTGGCACGTCGGGATGGATAAAGAAGGTCAATTCCAGCCCGCGTTGATGAGCTCGCAAGGCAAACGACTTCATCGTGTCGCCTAGGCTCTCCCGCAGATCGAACGGCTGGCAATCCAACACCAGCTTGCCGGCTTCGATCTTGGAAAAATCCAGGATGTCATTGATGACCGACAATAGGACCTCGCCCGAGTCCTTGACGGTCATCAGGTACCCGCGTTGCTGGGCCGTCAGCGAGCTGCGCAGGACCAGTTCCGTCATGCCGATGACTGCGTTCAACGGCGTACGGATCTCGTGGCTCATGTTGGCCAGGAACGTACTCTTCGCTTGGTTCGCGGATTCCGCCGTATGCTTGGCCGATTCCAGTTCGGCATTGGCCTGCGTCAACTCTGCTGTCCGTTCCTGCACGCGCAGTTCCAAATCGTCGTGGGCCTTCTTCAACGCCTCTTCAGCCCGCCGCCGCTCGGCCGCAACCAACCACTGTGCGACCAGCGCCGCGATCGTGCCCGCGAAAGACTCCTCGTCCGCACGCCACTTGCGTTGCGGCCCGATGTGTTCGTTGCACACGACCCCTACCAACCGTCCCGAGACGATGATCCCGGCGTCCAGCATCGAGGTGATGCCCAGGGGGATCATGTAAGCATCGGTCAGTTCCCGGGTGCGGGGATCGATCTGAGCATCGTCGGCCGTGATGCGGCTCTCGGTCAAAATGGCCGAGAAGTAACAAGGCAACTCGCGCGACATCAAGACCCCGCCGCTGCTGTGCGACTGTTTCTCCGCATCGTACAGTGCCAAGCAATGCAGTTCGGATTGATCGTGGGTAAGCTGCCAGACGCTGGTGCGGGCGACGTCCAGCGTTTCCGCGACGATCTTGACCAGCGTTCGCAACGCCAACTCCATCGACCCCTGGACGATCTGTTCGTCCAGCATCAATTGCACAATGGCTTGACGCTGGGCCGTGGCTCGTTGCTGGCTGGCCCGCAATTCCGCCTCCGCTGCCTTGCGCTGTGTGATGTCGCTCATCACAATCCGACAGACGGTCTCCCCACGCTCGTCTCGCGCAGCGGTCGCATCCAAGCTGGCCCAGAAGATGCTGCCGTCCCCGCGGATCATCCGCAATTCACACGCCTGCGGCTTCCCCGTGGCAAACAGTGCCTGACGATGCTGCTGATACTGCTCCAGATCCTGGTTGGCGAAGAAGCGGGAAATCGGCTGCGAAACCAGCGTCTCGGGAGCCCTATTCAGCAGCTTGCCGGCGGTCAAATTGGCCTCCAGGATACGTTCGTTCTCGGCGACCGTGACGTATCCGACGGGCGCCAGATCGTACAGATCGAAGTATCGAGCTCGCGATATTTCGAGTTCGACGTGGGCCTGACGCAGCTTTTCGTTGCGCCGTTCGAGCTCTTTTTGCTGCGATCGTAGCTCGAGGAGCATCGGTCGAGCGTCCTCTAGACGAGGTCGGTTTTCACCGCCGCTCATCGTCCACCCTCCTGTCGTTCAATCGGAAATCAGTCTGGCCGATTGCAACCAAGCGATCACCTGATCGGCCAATTCATCCGGGGAACGATTCGCTCCATCAAGCGTTAATTCGGGACGCTCGGGCGGTTCGTACGGATCGTCGATGCCCGTCATGCCCGACAATTCGCCAGATCGAGCCTTCTTATACAGCCCTTTCGGGTCTCTTGCCTCGCATATTTCCAGCGGAGTGTCGACGAAAACCTCGACAAAATCTCCGATGCGACCGTTGGTTTCGACCCATTGCCGCACCGAATCTCGGTCGCAACGGTAGGGGCTGACAAACGCGGTCAACGTCACCAGGCCTGCCGACGCGAACAACTCGGCCACCGTCCCAATCCGTCGGATGTTTTCCCGCCGATCCTGCTCGGAAAAGCCCAATCCGAATCGTCGGGCATAATCTTCCCCATGCTCCATCAACATTGCCGGGCTGGCATTCAGCCCATGGCGGATGTTATCGCCATCCAGGACGAAGCTGCGGATTCCGCGTTCAAACAGCCGTCGATCCAAGGCATTGGCTACCGTACTCTTGCCGCATCCGCTGAAACCGGTGAACCAAACGACACAACCGCGATGCCCGTTCAGCCGCTCGCGGTCCTCGCGTGCTACCGCGTGGGGATGCCAGGTGACCAGCGTCTTGTCCATGATGATCTTTGCCGATGGCGTCCGAAACAAACGAGCGGAAGTGCATGGGAATCGAACCCACCAACCGCCGGCTTGACCGACGATTCGACGATTTTGAAGACCGCGAGGGGCACCAGCCCGCTAAGCACTTCCGAG
>REEF01000944.1 GCA_007695205.1 Planctomycetaceae bacterium | reverse complement strand
GGCGACAGCGTTGTGCTCGAGTGGCTGGCCGTTGCGGAGGACCAGACGCTCGGGGTACGCTCAGACGTAGACAGTTCTCGATTCGTGACACCGGTGGGAGCAGAGACCTTACGCTCCGGGGCCAGAACGCTGGCCCAAAAACAAACCCCCTACCCAATTACCAACCCCCATTTGGCCAACGGTGGGCGTTAGCCCGCCGGTTCCCTTGCTGCCAGCAGGCGAACGTTGCGGAAGACCGGTGGGCTAATACCCACCGTTCGCCAGGTACTGAAGCGATTCTACGGAATCCGGACCGTCGAACTAGCCGAAAGGACGAGGATTATGAAACACCCGTCACATTCCCCATCCGTCAAACCCCCTATCAATCAGTCAGGAAATCGCATGAGGCTCTGGAAATCATCTTTCGGAGAGAGCCTTTTGCGCGTTTGTGTTGCCGTCGTCATGGTGTCGGCGGTGCTGGCGTTGCTGGTCGTCAGCCCGACTTTCGCGGCCGAGGTGTTGGTCCATGTCGCTCCCACGGGCGATGACGCCGCCGACGGCAGCCGGGCGAAGCCGTTGGGCAGCCTCATCGGCGCCCGCGATGCGGTGCGCCGCCTGCGCGTCGCCGGCAAAGCCGGCCCGGTGCGGGTGGTGGTGGCGGACGGCACTTACCACATCACCGAGCCGCTCGTCCTGTCGCCCGAGGACGGCGGGACGGCCGAGGCGCCGGTCCGTTACGAGGCCGCGCCCGGCGCGAGGCCCGTCTTCAGCGGCGGGCGCGCCATCACGGGGTTCCGGCCCGCGAAGAACGGGCTCTGGGTGGCGAAGGTCCCCGACGTCGCCGCCGGGACATGGTACTTCGAGCAGCTCTTCGTCAACGGCCAACGCGCCGTCCGCGCCCGCACGCCGAACCGGTTCTGGTTCCACATCATGGACGTCGTCGAGGCCCCCGCCGCGCCCGGCTCCGGGAAGCAGGCGGAGCAGACCGTCTACCTGCGTCCCGAGGATTTCGCCGCGGTCGCACAGCTCGCGCCCGACGAACTCAAGGACGTGAACCTGGTGGTCTACCACAACTGGGACGTCACGCGGCGGTTCATCGACCGGCTGGACGCCGCAGAGCACGCGGTCGTGACGAGCGGGCGGAGAATGAAGCCGTGGAACCCGATGCGCCGGTACTCGACGCTGGTCTTCGAAAACTTCCTGGGCGCCCTGGACGCACCCGGCGAGTGGTTCCTGGCCCGCGACGGCTCCCTCTATTACAAGCCGCGGCCCGGCGAGGACATGGCGAAGGCGGAGGTCGTCGCGCCGGTCGCCGACAAGTTCCTCGTGATCCAGGGGGACCCCGAGGGCGGGAAGTTCGTCGAGCACGTGACTTTCCAGGGGCTGACATTCCATCACGCGCAGTGGCTGACGCCGCCCGGCGGCTTCGAGCCCCACCAGGCCGCCGCGCCCATCGACGCGGTCGTCCAAGTCGACGGAGCCCGGCACGTGACTTTCGAGGACTGCGAGATCGGCCACGTTGGGACGTACGCCCTCTGGCTGCGCAAGGGCTGTACGGACTGCGTCGTCCGCCGCTGCCACCTCTTCGACTTCGGCGCCGGCGGCGTCCGCATCGGCGAGATCAACATGCCGAAGACGGCGGCGGAGGCGACGGCCCGGAACGTTGTCGACAACAACATCATCCGGCACGGCGGCCACATCTTCCCCTGCGCCGTCGGTGTCTGGGTGGGCCAGAGCGGCGACAACCGGGTCACCCACAACGAGATCGCCGACCTGTTCTACAGCGGCATCTCCGCCGGCTGGCGCTGGGGCTACGGCGAGAGCGCCAGCAAACGCAACCTGTTCGCGAACAACCGCGTCCACCACCTCGGCTGGGGCCTGCTGAGCGACATGGGCGGCATCTACACGCTCGGGCCGTCCGAGGGAACGGTCGTCTCCGGCAACGTCTTCCACGACATCCACTCCTATTCCTACGGCGGCTGGGGGCTGTACACCGACGAGGGCAGCACGGGCATCCTGTTCGAGAACAATCTGGTCTACAACACCAAGACCGGCAGCTTCCATCAGCACTTCGGGAAGGAGAACGTCATCCGGAACAACATCCTGGTGAACAGCAAGCAGCACCAGATCCAGGCGACGCGCGTCGAGGACCACCTGTCCTTCACGCTGGAGAACAACATCATCTACTGGACGACGGGCCCGGCGCTGGAGGGGCCCTGGGACAGGATCAAGGTCGTCTCGCGGAACAACTGCTGGTGGAACGCGGCGGGCGAGCCCGTGACGTTCGCCGGCAAGCCGCTGGCCGAGTGGCAGAAGCTTGGCCGCGAGGAGGGCTCGATCGTCGCCGACCCCCTGTTCGTCGATGTCGCGAGCGGCGATTTCCGCCTCCAGCCCGGTTCTCCCGCGCTCGCGCTCGGCTTCAAGCCGTTCGACTGGTCGAAGGCCGGCGTCTATGGCGACGCCGCCTGGATCGCGAAAGCCAACGACGTGACCTATCCGCAGCTCGAACTGCCGCCCGAGCTGCCGCCGGTTGCCGCCAACCTGACCTTCGAGCGCGACGAGCCCGGCCGGCCGCCCCGCGGCTTCGATATCAGCCTTAGGGGAGTTGGCAACTCGCCCCATGGCGCCTCGGTCCTGGTCACGGAGGAGACGGCCGCCACCGGGAAACGCAGCGTCAAGATCACCGACGCGCCGGACCTGCGGGCTGCCTGGATGCCCCTTGTCGTCTATCCGACCCGATACGCAGAGGGCGTCGTGTCGAACGCCTTCGACCTCCGCGTCGAGAAGGCCTCGATGGTCGACTACGGGTGGCGCGACTATAGCGAGGGCGGCTACAAGACGGGCCCCCGCTTCGACATCCGGGAGACCAGGCTCCGCCTGGTCGACGGGACGACGATGGAGTTGCCCGAGAACCAGTGGGTCCGGTTCGAGATCGAGTCCGGCGTCGGCCCCGATTCGACGGGCACCTGGTCGCTGACGGTGACGGTTCCCGGCCAATCGCCGCGGGTCTTCCAGGACCTCGCCCATGCGAACCCTGAGTTCAAGACGTTGACATGGGTCGGCTTCATGAGCAACGCGAACACGGCGACGTCGTACTACCTGGACAACTTCACGCTCAATGCGCGGCCGGCGGCAGCCGCGCCCGACCCGGGCGCCTATGAATAAGGCAGAACGGATTGTATGACAGGTTTTGCTACGCCATGACAATCCCGCCGAAAGATTGCGAACAATGATCCAACCTAACGCTTTCAGCTCATCGGTTCACGGTTGACCGGAGCGGCGATCTTGCACGAATCGAGAACAATTCTGATGAAAGGTGAAAGAAATGAAGACACACATGGTTCGTAAGAACTCCCGAGTCGTTGGTATTTGGCAGATGCTAAACCACATTCAGTTTGTTCGCCAGACGACCGCAGTCTTGATGGCTTGCGGCCTGGTCGCCAGCCTACTGCCGGGCTTCGCCGCCGCGCAAGACGGGTCCACCCCGTCGCCGGGGAACTTTGCAATCCCTGAATTCCAGCCGGAGCCTGAACTGGAGGCACGCAGGCAGTTTGTCATCGAGCAGGTGGCCGCCCTTCGACTGCCAGGGCCAAACCAAGAAAGGTATCGAGGAACAGCAATACTTTCTGCAAAGCTGCAGGTGAACCCGAACGACGCGGCGGCGTTACAACGTGCTTCGGAGTTTTGGGGCACCCCGGAAAATCCATTACCAGGTGACCGTTGGTACCCACCCGGGAAAGCAGCACTGTTTACCCAACCTGGTATCGCCGGGATCTTCGCTAAGTACTGGGATCATTTCACTCCGGCGCAGCGCGAAAACATGCGGCAGATGGCCAAGCAAGCCCAAGTCAGAACTTTAGGGCACGGCACAGACAACCACGCGCTTAAGGAAAACATCCCGGCTTACATCTTTGCCGAGCTGTGGCCCGATGATGATGGATGGAAAGGGGATAGGACCAGCGCCGAAGTCCGGCAGACTGTTAAGGCCAGACTATTGCAGATAGTAAACGGCTACCTGGACAGGAACCACGGTGAGTTTATCTCCGAAAATTATTTCCACACCAACTTGTACCCGTGGCATGTGCTGTATGACGTCGTACAAGACCCTGAATTGAAGTACGCGGCGTATGTCGCGCTATGCTATCATTACACGGCTTTTGCGGCAAACAATTTCAGGGGTCTGGCCATAGGCCCATTCCCGAGGGGTCAGCTGCAAAACGCAACTGGACGCTCCGGATCTTCCGCGTTAACATGGTTCTGGGCTGGTCCCGACTACTCGGCTTATGTCCCTACTGCTTCTGGCGATCGTTCTATTACGGCTCAGTCACAAGGTAAGCCGGCAATGGCACTGGCGGCAGCAGTTGGTGATTTTGTCATGCCGCCGGCCATCCTCAGCCTTTGGCGCGGCGAGACGGCCCCGTACGAGTTGACAACATCGGCGCCCGGACTTGGCAACGACGACGCCACTCCATGGGCTTGGGTAACCGGCGAGCCGGGGGGAGCCAACCGTACCATTTATCGCCATCCTGACTACGCCATCGGGAGTGGTTTTATTGAGTATTACCCAGATGGATTCCACATTGATCACACTTGGGCCGTAAATATCCTTTACAGGAGCGACAAGGAGTGGGCCTTTATAGACACCCATCATCCTTACTGGCGAAGCAATAACCGCGAATGGGGTGGGGGCAACAATTCGCCCTTCTGTCAGATGGCGCAGCATAAGAGCGCGGCGATCGCGATCTTCAATATCCCGGAAACCGATCCATGGGCGAGGCGTGGCAGACCCGACTGGCCCGCACGGCGCGACCAGCACTATGACAACCTGATCAAGGAAGTGTTTGTGCGCTATCCGAAGTCAATCGACGAGGTGGTCGAGGAGAATGATTGGGTGTTCCTCCGCGAGGGCAGTGTTTATATCGCCATCCGCCCGTTGAGGGAATATACCATAGAAACTAACCCCATCGGTACGGCAGTTGGCGGGGATGTAGCGACAAACTTCAACGCGATACGTACCACATCCGCGCAGACCGGATTCGTGTATGATGTAGCCACAAGTGCCGAATTTGCTTCCTTCGCGGCGTTTCGGGCGGCGGCAATCAAAAATCCGCCAAGCGTGGACTGGGATAAGCTGTCGGTAACCTACACCAGCCTGGCCGGGGATACGATCACGGCGACATGGAACCCGCCAA
>REEF01000942.1 GCA_007695205.1 Planctomycetaceae bacterium | reverse complement strand
TTTTCTAGTTTCGGCGCGATAAGGTTTGACTATCCGTTTTTTTCGGAATATTCGTCAGGATCAGCAATCTTTCCTAAACACCGGCTGCTAGCACCCAACGGTTTTGGTCCATCCTGAAATCCGTGAACCATCTTCGCATCCGACTTGGTATACTCAGTGGAATGTCTCACGATCCTGGTTCCAACCAACTCGAAACGATTGACGGCGTCTGGCAAGAGATCGATGGCTTGTTGAACGACTTGGCGAAACTGGCCAAATCAGAATGCTTGGCGTCGGAGTTTCATGCCGAGTGCCTGCAGCGGGTCGTTGCTGGGCTGGGCGCGAAAGGTGGAGCTATCTGGATGCGAATAGCCAGTGGCTCCATGCGCGTCGATGCTCAAATGGTGCCTCGAGCATTGGATTCGACCCAAAACGACTGGACGGCTCGACACGCCCAGTTGGCAGCGGGGGTACTGGCTCGAGGAAGCGGCCAAGTCGTGCCGCCCGGCTCAACCGCAACGTCGGGCGACGAGAATACCACTGCGTTCCTCCTGTTGCTTAGTCCCTGGACGATTGGCGCCGAGGCTGCTGGGGTCCTGGAAGTCTTTCAGCCGCCGGGGGCCAGCCCCTCGGCCCAACGTGGTTACTTGGACTTCCTCCAGGCGGTCGGTGAATCGATCGCGGATTTCCACCGCCAGCGTCAGTTGCGGAATTACCGACGGTGGGCAACAGACTTGAAGCGTCTGCAGGGGTTCTCTGAGCAGGTACATCGGAGTTTGGACCTGAAGGAAACTGCCTTTACGATCGCCAACGAGGTCCGGCACTTGACCGCTTGCGATCGTGTGAGCGTACTGGTTCGTCAGGCCAACGGTTGCCGGCTGCTGGCCGTCAGCGGGGTGTCAACGATCCATCGCCGCGCCAACGCGGTCCGGCAATTGGAACAACTGGCCGACCGCGTCTGCACATCGGAGCAACCGCTGTGGTATCCCGACGGCTGCGGCGAACGACTGCCGGAAGTGGAGCAGTCGTTGCAGGCACATTTGGACGAGTCGCATGCCAAGGTAATCGCCGTGGTGCCCCTGCGCCCGCATTCCGACGATGCCCAGACGACAGCGAGCGAACCGGTGGGGGTGCTGGTCGTCGAGCGGTTCCAAGGGGCGCTCGACGAACCGTTGCGGTGGCAGGTGACGGCGGTTCGAGGCCACTGTAGTCTGGCGCTGCAGCGAGCTGGCGAGCTGGACCGCATCCCCTTGTTGGGACTGTTACGCGCGCTGGCGCGCAACGGTTGGTTCCCCCGCGGGCGTCGACAGGGCATTTTGCTGGCATTGGGGGCCCTCTTGACCGTCGGCGTGGCTTTGGCCGTCATCCCAGCAGACTTTCGCGTCGAGGCTCGTGGGGAACTTCAGCCCGTAAACGTCCGCGACGTGTTCGCTCCGGCCGACGGCGTCGTGGGCGAACTGCGGGTCCGACACCGGCAGCAAGTGGCTGCGGACGAGGTGCTGGCCGTGCTGCGGCGAGCGGAACTGGATCTGCAATTCAAACAGGTGTTGGGAGAACTCCAGACGGCACGGAAGCGGTTCACGTCGGTCGAGACCGAGCGGATGCAGAACCTGCGGGAGACTGCCGAGCAGCGGCAGCGTTACGGCCGCTTGACCGCCGAGCAGGAGGAGTTGCGCCAGCAGATCGCGGGGCTCGAGGCTCAACACGCCATCCTGCACCAGCAACAGGCAGAACTCCACGTGCGGAGCCCGATGGCCGGCGAGGTGCTGACCTGGAACCCCCAGCCATTGTTGGAGGCTCGGCCGGTAGCGCGCGGTCAGATCCTGCTGACCATCGGCGACCTGACGGGACCGTGGCAGGTGGAGTTGCGTATCCCGGACCGCCGTGTGTCGCACATTCTGGCGGCTCGAGGACAATCGGGCGACGCGTTGCCGGTCGCGTTTCTGTTGGCCAGCGATCCGGCTCGAAAGCATCACGGGGTACTGGATCGTGTGGGGCTGCGGACCGAGATCAGCGAGCACGACGGTGCCTTTGTCTTGGCCACGGTGGCCCTGGACCGGGATCAGGTCCCACACCCGATCCCCGGGGCCAACGTCATCGCCAAAATCGACTGTGGCCGTCGAGCGCTGGGGTACGTTTGGTTTCACGATCTACTGGATGCCGTCCGTCGTTGGTTATTATTCTAAGGAATCGTTGATGACTCGTCTCGTTCACCTTGTCGTATTCCTTACCGCATCTGCCGGCGTCTTCGTTGCGAATGCGGCACACGCCGCTGAGGTTTCGTCGATGCTCCTGCGGCTGGTACAGCAGGTCGAAGTCCCGGCACGCGAGGCCGGTCTGTTGGCGTCGGTCGAGGTAACCGAGGGGCAGATGGTCGAAGAGGGCCAGTTGCTGGCTCAAATCGATGACAACCAGGCACGGTGGGAGGAAGAGCAGGTTAACCTGGATGTCCAGATCGCTCGAGTCAATGCGGCGAACGAAGTGAACCTGAGTTTTGCTCGGAAATCAGTCGACGTCGCACGCGCGGAACTGCGACGCGCCGAGCAGTCCAACCTGAGCTTTGCCAAGAGCGTTTCCGAGTCGGAGATGGATCGTCTGCGTCTGGTGGTCGAACGTAGCGTCCTGGCGGTGGAACAGGCGGAGCACGAGCAGACGATCGCAGGCTTGACGCTGCAGGCTCGGGAGAGCATGGCCCGCAGTGCCCAGGAGAGGGTAGAACGCCACAAACTGCCGGCGCCGTTCAGCGGGATCGTCGTTCAGATCAAACGACAGCGCGGCGAATGGGTCACACCGGGCGAGGCGGTCGTGCGCGTGGTGCGCATCGATCGCCTGCGGGCCGAAGGCTATCTTTCGGCCAGCGATGCGCGACCCGACCTGCAGGGCAGGCCAGTGCGTTTGCGAGTCGATCTGCCGGATGGCCCCGGCACGATTTTCCCGGGAAAGATCACTTTCGTGGACCCCGAGATCGATCCGGTCAACGCCCAGACTCGCATCTGGGTCGAAGTCGAGAACACGGACCTACGATTGCGGCCGGGAATGCGCGCGTCGATGAAGCTGGATGAACTCACCCGGCCCCCAACGCGGTCGCCTAAACCGCAACGCGACGGAGAGTCTTAGATGTCGGCGGTCCCCAAGGACAACGAGGCTGCGGTCGAGCGGCCGCTGCCGCTGTGCCGAAGGCAGGACGTCTCCGTGCACCCTCAGCAGTGGGGCGAAACGCGCGGCTGGGTGTTGAAAGACCCCATGTCTTTGCGTTATTTCCAGTTGCACGACGAGGAGTTCGCCATTTGGCAGATGCTGGACGGACGCACCAGCTTGGGCCAGATCCAACGCGGCTTTGCCGCACGTTTTGCCCCCATGCAATTGCAGCCGCCGCAGATCATGGCCTTCGTCGCCCGCCTGTATCAGTCGGGCCTGGTGGTCGCCGATTCGCCGGGACAAGGTCGCCGGCTGTGGGAAAGCCACCTGCGCACGCGCCGCCGAACACGATGGGGTCTGCTGACCAACCTGCTGGCGATCCGCGTCGCTTCGTGGGATCCCGAGCCGTGGTTGCGGCGGTGGGCAAACAAGCTTGACTGGTTGTTCTCCGCCTGGCTGTTGACCGCCTGTGCGTTGTTGGTCCTGGTGGCCCTGCTGCTGGCAACCGTACAATTCGAATCGCTGCTGGCCCGCCTGCCGGACTTGCCGACCTTCCTTTCGCCCGGAAACCTCGTCTGGCTGCTAGTGGCGCTGGCGTGCGCGAAATGCTTGCACGAACTGGGGCACGCGCTGACCTGCCGATATTTCGGCGGCGAATGCCACGAGATCGGTATCCTACTGCTGGTGTTCATGCCCTGCCTGTACTGCAATGTCTCCGACGCTTGGCTGTTTCCCAATCGCTGGCAACGAATCGCCGTCTCGGCTGCCGGGATCATCGTCGAGATCGTGCTGGCCGCCGTCTGTTTGATCCTTTGGTGGTTCACCGCGCCCGGTCTGCTGAACGCGATCCTGCTGAACCTGGTGATCGTCTGCTCGGTAAATACCCTGCTGTTCAACGGCAATCCACTGCTGCGCTTTGACGGGTATTACATCCTTGCCGATCTGCTCGGCGTGCCGAACTTGGGACAGCAGTCGCGAGCCCTGTTGTGGGGCCGAGTCCAACGTTGGTTCCTGGTTCACCAGCAGGCGGAGAATCGTTCGCTGCCTTCCAAGCGGCGATCCTTGCTGGCATGCTACGCCGTGGCATCCACCTGTTATCGTTGGTCGGTAGTGGCTGCGATTCTGTATATGGTGTACCAGTTGGCCAAAACACATGATGTGGAAGTGCTGGGGGCGGCTGCTGTGTCACTTGCCGCGATCGGGATGATCAGTGTTCCGGTCTCACAAGGACTGCGTTTTTTCCAGCATCCGGGAAACCGGCAGCGGGTTCGTCCGGGCCGTGTTCGGTTCGCGATACTGGCTGCGTCGGCCATGGTCGGTGCCCTGATGTTGGTGCCTTTACCCTACCGGATCGTCGCGCCCGCAGTCATCCAGCCTCAGGATGCTCGACGCGTCTATGTCACGGTGTCGGGCCGGCTGGACGATGCAGTTTCCGCTGGAGCAGCCGTATCGGCCGGGCAGCAACTGGCGCATCTGGTCAATCTGGATCTGCAACGCAAGGTTGTGGAACTCGATAGCCAACGCAAGTTGCAGCGTCTGCACTTGGCCAATCTGCGAGCACGGCAGGGCGAAGATCCTGCGGCGGCCACGCAGATCCCCGCCGCCACGGCTGATTTGGAAGATCTGGAGAATCGCTTCCGACAGGTGCAGCAAGACGCGGAACGACTGGTTTTGCGAGCACCGACTGCGGGAATCGTGATCCCACCACCCCAACAACTGCCGTCGTTCTATCGTCCCGGTGTACTGCACGGCACTCGCAGCACGCCGCTGGATGCCAGGGCTCAGGGCAGCTAT
Organism: Planctomycetaceae bacterium; assembly: GCA_007695205.1. Classification (GTDB taxonomy): domain Bacteria; phylum Planctomycetota; class Planctomycetia; order Pirellulales; family Pirellulaceae; genus SKKK01. The sequence goes on along the minus strand of REEF01000942.1, from coordinate 275 downwards.
CTGGAAGTCGGTTCGCTGCTGTGTCTGGTCGGCGACCCCAGTGAACTGGAAGCGTTGGTGGTCATCGACCAATCGCAGATCCAGTTCGTCCACCCCGGCCAGCGCGTGCGACTGCAACTGGACGCCAGCCCCAGTCGCATCTTGCGAGGCCGCATCGTGGAATTTGCCAGGTTGGATCTGAAGGTGGCGCCAAGGGAACTAGCCGAACAAAGCGACTTGTTGGTCCATTTCGATCGGGAAGGAATCCCACGCCCCGCCGCCACCTCGTATCAAGC
>REEF01000939.1 GCA_007695205.1 Planctomycetaceae bacterium | reverse complement strand
CTTGTCCGATTTGCTAGTTAACGTAATGCCATTGTTGCTTGTCGGCCGTCATGCTGTTTGCGGCAAGAGTCGGAGCCGGTTGTTTCATTCATGCCTTCTGCAACATGAATGGTAGCCGTTACCGATCAGTTTGTCACGCCTGTCGTCGCCAGGCAAGCGATTCAGGTCGCTTTGCCGCCTCTGCCGGATTGCCAGGATCGGCTTTCGCGTTTAGGCTTGGAACTCTTCAGCAGACGGACTTTGGCGGAACGATAAGGAACGAGCGAACGGATGAGCAAGCAGTACATTTTCACGATCGAACGATTGACCAAGAAGCACGGCCCACGCGAGGTCTTGAAGGATATTTGGTTGGCCTTTTATCCGGGGGCAAAGATTGGCGTGCTGGGACGCAACGGTTCGGGGAAGAGCACCTTATTGCGGATCATGGCGGGGGACGACCGGGACTTTGACGGCGAAGCACGTTTGACGGCCGGGTTTACGCGGGGCTACCTGCCGCAGGAGCCGCAATTGAATCCGGACAAGGACGTCTGGGGCAATGTCGAGGAAGCGGTCGCACCACGGCGTGCTCTGCTGGATCGCTACAACCAGATCAGCGCGGAACTGGCCGAGCCGATGGATGATGCCCGGATGCAGAAACTGTGCGACGAGATGGCTCGGCTGCAAGACAAGATCGAAGCCACGCATACTTGGGAGCTGGACCGCGAGATCGAAATCGCCTTCGATGTCATGAACCTGCCGCCTCGCGATGCCGACGTGTCGACCTTGTCGGGCGGCGAGCGGCGGCGAGTGGCCTTGTGCAAACTGCTGCTACAGCGGCCCGATCTGCTGTTGTTGGATGAACCGACCAACCATCTGGATGCCGAGGCGATTCACTGGCTGGAGCGGCATCTGTCCGAATACCCGGGTACGGTGGTGGCGGTGACCCACGACCGGTACTTTCTGGACAACGTCGCGGGCTGGATTCTGGAATTGGACCGCAGCCGTGGAATCCCCTGGGAAGGCAATTACAGTTCGTGGCTGGAACAGAAGCAGCAAAGGCTAGCTCGAGAAGAGAAATCCAGCCAGGCTCGCCAAAAGTCGCTGCAACGCGAATTGGATTGGGTCCGCATGGCGCCGCGAGCTCGTCAAGCCAAGAGCAAAGCGCGTTTGAAGGCATACGAGCAACTGGCCGCCCAGCAGTACGAAGACCGGATGGACGAGTTCGAGATCCAGATCCCACCCGGCAACCATTTGGGCAACCTGGTGATTGAAGCGCGAGGCCTGACCAAGGGATTCGGCGACACGGTGTTGATCGAGAACTTGGATTTCGACTTGCCGCCAGGAGGGATCGTGGGGATCATCGGCCCCAACGGCGCAGGAAAGACGACCCTGTTCCGCATGATCACCGGGGAACAGCAGCCGGACAAAGGCCAGTTGCGAGTGGGCGATACCGTGGAATGGGGTTACGTGGACCAGAACCGGGACGCGTTGCAGGCAACCAACACGGTCTATCAGGAAATCTCCGGCGGTCACGAGACCTTGGATATGGGGGGCCGAAAGATCAACTCACGAGCCTACGTGTCGCGATTCAATTTCCGTGGTCCCGACCAGGAGAAGCAGGTCGGTGATCTTTCGGGCGGCGAGCGGAACCGCGTCCACCTGGCCAAGCTCTTGCGGCGTGGATCGAATCTGCTGCTGCTGGATGAACCGACCAACGATCTGGACGTCGATACGCTACGAGCGTTGGAAGAGGCCGTCCTGAACTATGCTGGCTGTGTCGTGATGATCACCCACGACCGCTGGTTCCTGGACCGGCTGGCGACTCACATCCTGGCCTTCGAAGGCGATGGATACGTGCACTGGTGCGAAGGCAATTTCCAGACCTACGAACAACAGCGCCGTGAACGCCTGGGCATCCGCGAAGACCAACCGCAACGATTCCGCTACAAGCGGCTAAAGAGCGGCTAGCTATTGACCCGTGGAAACTGCGCGCTCCGGTTCCATGGTCCACTGGATGGCGCGCGCCACCAGCGGATCGTGCTGCGGGTGAGATTCCGGGTGGGGGCTGATGATCAGGATCCGCCCCTGACCGAACACCCGGGCGCCGATCGCCGCCTGGCCGACCATCTCGTCCCGCACGTTGCCTCGGCTGTCTTTGGACGGGGTCTTGAACCGAGCCAGGACGACGAAGTCCGGGTCGCCGCCGTCTGCCTGTTCGGAATCCAGGAAGACGGGGCCGTTATTGTATCGGGTGGACAGCACTCGTTGGTCGGTCCCCAACAGTTGCTGGCCTTCGTCGGTCAACTCGATCTCCAGCATCGCTCGGCCGCGAGCCCATGGTTGGCTGTGTTTCAAGGGGATCGCGTGCAAGTAGTTTTCCAAGCCGCTGCCCGCGAAATACGCACCGGCACAAACGCCCAGATAGCCCCCGCCGGCGGTGATGAACTCGCGCAGCCGCTCTCGGCCCTCGGTCTGCAAGCCATTGCCGATCCCGCGACCGCTGCCGCCGGGGAAGATGCTGGTCGACGCGACCGACAAAGCGCCCTCGCGAATGTCCTCGCCGCAGACGCGATAGATGCCCACGTCTTGCAATTGCTGAGCTGCGATCCGTTCCAGAGCCACCGGTCCGCTGCTGCCGATCCCCTCGGCATCGTACAGCGCGATCAATCGGTCGGCACATTCGCTTAACCGTTGCCAGCAGAAATCGGCATCGTCCGCTAACGATTGGACGTCGCGCAGCCAACCGGTCACCAGCAACCGCGTGTAACGGATTTGACGCGAACGCGGAGTACCCGACGGATAGGCGAAAAACGCCACGCCGCAACTGGCCAATTGGTCCGGTGATTCGGAGCGGATCACCGAGATCGTTACTTCTGTCTGGATGACCTGAGCGGCCGTTTCCCGCACCTGATCGACGTTCGCAGCCTGCAGACGGATTGTGGGCCCGGTGATCTTCCGGCCCGCATCGTCGGTCGGCACGATCCCCTGATGCACCCAGACCCAATTCGGTCGCTCGCCGTCCGGCAACGCCCGCTTCAGGACTTCGCCCAATTGATCGTGATCCGGTACACGCTCGGCCTGGATGACCGTCAGCGTCCCGCGTTGCAGCGGCAACGTCGCGACTTGACGCGCGAGCCCGATCGACGCCTCGTGCGCGGCAACCGGAACGACCAGCACCACGTGTGGTCCCTCCGGATCGGGGGCTCGGTGCACGGTCACCCAGCTTCCATGGACGCCCGTATTTCCGATGAAGAATAACATCAGGGCCAAAACCAGGACCCTGCCGGTACTCCTAAGTCGATCTTTCGAGATCATCATCACCTTTCTTCTTTCTAATGCGGCCTCCGGCCGCCACCAAAGTAGCATGACTCTCCGAGTCGTACAGTCCTGAACGGCTCGGCTCAAAGAGCCATGCTACGAAATTGCACTCACAGTGCTCGCAGCTTGTTCGACGAGCGCAATCTGTTTGAACTCACGCATCCTACTACATCCAGTGGAATAGGATGGAAGCTTGGCGTCCGCTACTGTTTGCCGATGAAGACCAGGACGGCAAAACCACGCGTGACCGAAACAACAGAAAGCTCTCCAGCTACTCCAAGACATCTGCCTGTAGGCAGAGCAACCACACTCCTTTTTTAAGCAAACACCGAAAAACACAGGGCAGAGCTTAGGCTTCGGCGGTCGTGGGCGGCGGCGCGTCGGTGCCTTTCCAATGCTCGGCAGCCTTGTCTTTCAAATCCCGGAATTTGTCGCTGACCGATTCGATTTGGGCTTCCCACTTCGGGTCAGGGATCTTGCCTTGCGATTCCTTCAGGAACGTCAGGATCGTGGCCGTACAGGCGATCGGGTCGAAGAAGATCCATTTCAGCGAGAATCCCATCAGCAGCGCCAGTGCGAACAGGGCGAACTTGGCGACGGCCCAATCCTGAGGCAAAAACCAAGCGATGGCGCCCAGCGGGATCAGGAACAACAGCGCACTGGCAAACGTCAACAGGTACCCCAGCAGCGTCAGCGCGACGGCGTTCTTGATCAGGCACTTCCACGACTGGCAGTACAGGATAATTCCCGACCTCGCCGCATCGTAGACATTTTCGTTCTGCGTGCGAAACGTGTGCGCCAGGATCGATTCGTCGATGTAGGTCAGGCTGAGATCGACGATACGTTGAACGACCTTCCCGGCGCCTTGCATGGCCGGGATGGGCAGCAGGTTCATCACGCCCAGCAACGTCCGGTTCACCATGCCGATGATCCCTTTGACCAATTGGTCGATCAACGCCAGCACGCTGATTTCCTTGAAATACTTGGTCACCTGCTGTTGTCCCCATTGCGTTTGGCTGACGCCTTCGGGCAGACTGCCACGTTCGATGATCTCGGTGATCACCGCCACATGGCCGGCTCGCAACAGGTACAGCACGTATTCCCGCAGCAGCCGTATGCCGAAACTGCCCGCCGCCAACGCGATCACCAGCATCACCACCGCGGCGGCCGTGCCGAAGACCCAGCCGATCAAGGCCAGCACGCCCAGCAGCACGGCGATAACCATCCCGAGGATGCCATAGACACAGGCACGATAGAAGATGTAGGGCATGGTCTTCAGGACGATGCCCACGGCGCGACCCAGTTGTAAATCCATGATTGGTTCCTCCTGATATTGCACAACACGGCAGTTTACTTGATAGCTTGAAGGCCCGCGAGCGGTCATCGCAGCCGACGACGGATCAGATCCAGAAGCTGGCTAGTCAACTGGAAGCGAGCCAGATCGCCCGAGCCGCGGAGGGTCAGGCGTTGATCGGCCGATTGGCCCTCGTATCGCATGGCGACCCCGACGAACCGACCGCCGTTCCGTTCGGATTGACCAAATGGCCACCTTGCTGCGGAACCCGCGTCTGACGACGCAGGTTCGCACGCAACTGGGCGACGGCCAGCAAACTGACCAGCAGCACGACGCCGACCGCAACCATCCGTACGCAGGCAGACGCGGGGACCTGGATCTGCCGGCCGGTCGCTTTCAGATGGCCGGTCGAACATCGGCAATGCTCCTGAAACAGGGGACGGTGGAAATTAGCCTGGAACCATTATGCCCCAACCAGCCAATCAAAATCTACCCGTCAACTCGAAGGTTCGCCATGACGATGTTCCGTATTCGTGCTCGTGCTCGTGGTCAACGGGGTCGGGAGTCGTTTTCGGGCAACGACCAACCACATGGAACACGCT
>REEF01000482.1 GCA_007695205.1 Planctomycetaceae bacterium | reverse complement strand
TTGGTGTGGGATTTCAAACGATACTTTGGCCGCAGCACTTGTGCCGGTTCGCCCAATGCGATGTCTGCTGATGCGCAGCGCAGTGGCAAGCATCATCGCTCGGGGCAACGTCTGGTCCGTGAATGCTTTTCCGTTACAGCCGGGTAGATGGCATGCAGGACATCGAATCATGGCCTTGGCTTGTTCGCCATTCTTCTTGCACGCCCCCTTTTTCGAATGAGTGAGCCGAGCTGCATGCCTCTTTAGCGGTCAATGCAAGGGCCTGTCCACGCCTTAACCTCGCGTCTGCTGCCGGTCACTTGATAGCTGGATGTCACCAACTGGAATTGATAGGTGGGTGGCACTAATCGCCCGCACTAATCGCCCGCCAATTTGATAGGTGGGTGGCACCTATATTATAAATGGGTGGCGCCAATGTTCTCGCCGTCAATGCAAGGGCCCGTCCACGAATTAACCTCGCGTCTGCTGCCGGTCGATTGATAGGTGGATGGCACCAATCAGAAAGGTCAATCGGAAGGGCAGTAGGTGGGTGGCACCAATCGAAAAGGGCAGCACGACTCTAAGATCGGGTAGGCATGGTGCCGAGATCGGGCTACATGGAGTGGCGGCGGGGGGCGGTTGTTTGATGAGTGGCGGCGCGGCGTGCGTCTTTGGGGCGATGCTCCGCTTGGTAGGCGGCGGCCAATTGTTCCGCCGTGCCGTCCGGCAGGTGGTCGCCGGCTCGCAAACGTAGCTCGCAGATCTCGATGACGCGGGCAGCGTGGCCGGCTTGGTTCCAGGTCCGCAAGGCGGTTGCCAGCCGCCCGTCGTCCAATCGGCCCGACTGCTGGACTTGCCAATACAGTTGGGCGGCCAGGCGAGTTTCTCGAGTCAACTCGGCCTGCCGTATCCACAAGGCGTTTTGCAGATCCGCTTGGTCCGTCTGAGTCGCAAGCCAACCGGCCAGTTCGGCATGTGCCGGATCGTTCAATTGGGCCAGCAGTCGTTGCAGGCAGTCCGCGCGCTGCTGGGAATCGGCCGGTTTTAGCTGGGCAGCTTCGAGCAGCGTCCGGCAGCGGTCGGCTCCCTCGCGCCAGCGGGCCAATCGCAGCAGCAGGGTGTAGCGGGCCGCATCGTCCAACGTCTCGATCCCCAACGCCGCGCGGGCCACGTCTTCCGCCCGCTGGGGCTGAGCGTGCCGAGCCAGCAGTTCGGCCACATCGGCCAAGGCCGTCGCGTTGGCAGCATGCTGAGTCACCCATTGATCGACGACCGCCATCGCTTCGTCAAATCGACTCAATTCCAGGTACCATTGCAGGCGCAGTCGCTGCCGCGCCGCTTCGCGCTGCCTGGCTCCCGGTGCCCCTGCCGGCTGGTCGCGTTCGCTGGCCGACCGCAAATGCTCCAGCGCCTCGGTTCGCCGGCCCAGACCGACGGCGGCGCGAGCCAACCGGTCGTCGTCCATGGCCGTCCGATTCGCCTCGGGTTGCAACCGCAGGATCGCGTACCATGTTTCTCGTGACAGCGATGGGAAGTGTTGTTCGGTGATGAAGTCCATCAGCCCCGACTCGCCGCTGCGTGCAACCTCACTCAACAACTGTTCCTGCCGCTCTCGCGACGTGGTTGGCGGCGCGTTTTCCAGGCACCAGGCTTCCAGCAAGCTCGCCAGCGGATGCGGTCCGCGATCGGCGGACAATTGGCGGAGGTGCTCGACGGCGCCGGTCCAATCGAATTGCTGGATCGCCGTCAAGGCGTCGGCCAGCGGCGCGTCCAACGCGGGTTGTTCGGCGCGATAATCCAGCACCAGACAATCGTCCCATCCGGATGTGAGATCCGCGGCGTCCACCCCGTTCTTGTCCGGCTCGGCGTTCTGATGCACGCCGCCCGAGTCGGTCAGATCCCACCGGATGCGTTCCTTTCCGTCGGCATCCCGCAAGACGGCGGTTCGTCCTGTGGCATCTTCCTGACTGTCAGCACGTTCGTCGAATTCGATTCGAGCCACCCGATTTCCCGCCTCGTACGATTCCCAGGCAATCGGTTGGCCGGAATCGTTGGAATAGGCGATTTGCAGGTACGAGCCGCCGTCGCTCGGCAGGCCGATCGGCACCAGCCGCAGCCACGCAACATCGTCGTTCGCCTCGTCCTGCACGCGCCGCACGTCGAACCATCGGGCCAGTTCCTCGTTGGTACGGTGGGGCATCCAGGGCAATTGGGCATCGAGTCCACGGCGCAGCGATTCGGCGTAGTTGCCCAGCTCGACCAACGCCAACGACGGCCAGTGCACGGCCGCTTCATCGGCCCCCAGCCGTAGCGTGCCGTGTTCCAACTGACACTGGATCCAACTGCCGGTGCGGCGGATCGTTCCTGCCGACGCGGGGCCATCGGACGGGATTCGCCGCCAAGTGAAGTGGGCCGCGTCCGTGTCGCGGCGGACCTGCAGGGCGTTCACCTGTTCTGGTGACGGGGGTGGCAGATCAGCGATCCGCAGCAGTGGCCCCGGATCGCTGCCGGCAAGCGGTGCTGCAACCGGACCGTGGGCCGAGCCGCCGACCGGTGCCTCCCACGGCCGGCGGCCGCTCGCCAACTCGTACCGACTGCGGCGCAGCAGAGTCAGCAGCCGTTGGACCTGCTCATGGACCTCAGGGGACTGATCCACCACCAGCGCCGCACGGAGCGGTTCGGCGTCGATCGCTCCCGGACCGCCGAAGATCTCCCATTCCGTCGGGGCAACGCTGTCAGTGATCAAATAGATTAGCGTATCGTAGTCCGCCGAAGCCGGGATCTGGGACGAGATCCAGGGCACGGTCGCCGGCCGGCCGCCGGATGCCGCACCGGCAATCGGCGGCATCGCGCGCAACCGTTCTAGGAGCGATTCCAGACGCTCGTGGACTGGCCGGGTCTGGGATACGACAAAATCCAGGGAACTCGGAAAGAAGTCGACGAATCCCGGGCCGCCCACAACATCCCATGCGTCTAATGCAACCGTGGCCGTCATCAAGTCGATGATGGAAACCGCGTCGATCTCGTAGCGAGTCTCGTCCGAGTCGCCGGGCAACGATGCCGCGCTATCCCGCAGTTTGGGGGCATCCCCGAACGGCGAGTCGTGCGGCGGTTCCGGCTGCCGGTCCGCTTCTTGGATCGATCCGCCGTCTCCGCCACTGGACAAGGCGACCCCGGTCGGAGGAACGGACGGCGCGGACGCGATGCCCGAGTGCCCTCGCATGCCGCCGCTGAAGCCTCCCATGCTGCCCATCCCGCCAGCCATGCCTCCCATCCCGCCTCCGAAGCCGCCTCCCATCCCTCCGAAGCCGCGCGACGCGCCTCCGGGCGACCACCGGGAAAAACCGCCCAGACCGCCGCCCATTCCCTGCATCTGCCACCGCGGATCGTCGACGCCCATCCAGTCAACCGCCGGGTATTCGAAGACCAGACCCTTGCCCGAGTACAATCGCACTTCGGATCGCAGGGCGTCCGGCGTGGTAATCACGATGGCCTCATCGCGGATCTCCCAATCCAGTCTCAGTGGATCGAGCATCCAACGCAGCGCCTCGCGAGCGGGAATATCGCGCCAGGTCGTGGTGATCCGCCGATCCGTAGCGATGATCGCTTCGTCCAGCAACAACGATTGGTGATCCAAGACGATCGTCTCGCCCAAAAGAGACGCCAATCGGTCGACAGCCTGCTGCAGCGGGATGTCTTTCAAGTCGGCTGTGACAGGCTGCCGAAGCTTCGCATCCAGCCGCCGGCGCGATCGCTCGTCGCGGTCCAGATACGGATCGCTCAAGGTCCACAACGCAGGTAACCGGTCGGTGTACACCAAGTCGTCGACGGGATAGACTTCGGTGCTCAAACGCTCTTCCGCCGCGTACGCCGTCGTGATCAGCAGACGATGCGGTTCTTCGATCATCACCAACTCGAGCGGTTCGAGCAGGTGCCGGATTCCGCTGCGCAACGAGATGGTCGCCGCTTGCAGCCAGCGCGAATCGATCGGCCACGGATCGGTGGGCGCCGTGCGTAGCCGCGGGCGCCGACGGCCGATCGTCGCCCGTTCTTCGATCCCGCTGTCGTCCAGCGCCCGTTTGTCCAACATCACTCGCAGTCCGGTGATCTCGCTCAACCGATTGGCGAACTCGTCCAGCGTACACCCGTCGGCCAATTGCGTCAGGTTGGCCGGTTGCAGGAGCGTCTGGGCATGCGGATGCCGCCGGAGGAAATCCGGGCTGCCGCGCAGCGCCGAGCCCACCAGCGCGGCGAAACTGGGCCGGAGTTCCCAACGGTCCGCCGACAGCGGATCGAAAGGAAGCTTTCCCACCTGGGGCGCGGATGCCTCGGTGGAAGGCTTTCGAGAGCGCGGCGGTCGCTCGCGAGGCGTGCTCGGCGGATCGGGCGGCATAACCTCGGCCAACCACTCGGCCGGCAGCGGCTCGTCGATTCGCGCTTCCGCAGGCTTCCAATACCGCCGCCGGACCAGGCGGTCGATCCGCCACCGCCTGTAATCCGCCTCGGATTCCAAGACGAGGAACGCCGTCAGCGGCGACAGCAGGCTCCACTCTTGCGACAGGGCGATAATCTCAGCACGTTGCTGTTCGTCCTCCGCAACCATCTGCCGCAACTGATCCAATCGTCGCTGTGCCCATAACCGCCCGACAAACACGTCGTCCGCATCGTCAGCCGCCGACAGCGTCCAGGTGTGCGTGGCCGTCTGCTCGCCGCGTCCCAAGGTCAACGAGAGTTCGATCGGGCCTGGTTGCAGCGTGCGGCCGTAGATGGTCAACGTCCGGCCGGGCGCCCAAGCCCCGGGCCAGAACAGTTCGCCGCTGTCCGCACCGGCGACTTCGACCTGCTGAACCGGTTGAGGCGAGGGCAAGCCGCCCTGCAGCCAGTGGAACCGTTGCCGATCCGCGGTGATGTCGCCCGTCAGATCGAACCACAGCCCACGAGCACCGGCCGACGCCGAGACCGGTACCGCGCCGTCGGGCGGGTGCTGGACCAGAATCCCTGCAAAATCGGCTCCCGTCCGGCGATGCCACTGCTGCCAGAAATGCCGTCCGGCAGCCCCGCTGCTGCTGCCTGCGAACAGCGGGTCCGCGCCGTCGCCCACGTAAATCACCATTCGCCGGTTTTCCCCAGCCTGATCGAATGCTTCCGCAGCCTCGTGCAAACAAGCCTGCATGTCGGTTCCGCCCAGGCAAAACTCCTGCTCGAAGCGTTCCAGG
>REEF01000934.1 GCA_007695205.1 Planctomycetaceae bacterium | reverse complement strand
ATTCTGGCGAGTAAACGAAATGTGCATTTTTTGGGGGTGGAGATTCAGCAGTCGCGGTCGTCCAGCCGACAGAATACACGAAGCTTTATAGCGCCAATGGGCTGCATTGGAATCACAGATATGGTTAAGCAGGCTGATTTGGAGCCAAGGCGTGAACAGGATATTGCCGCGAATCCAACGCTCGGTGGTTACTGGGGCGTCGTCGAAAGCATTAGAAGATCCTTGGTGTTCGCTGTGGTGCTGGACAATTTGTCCGGGATGTGCATGGATTTGCCGAGATCAGCCGACCACGACTAGCAACCCAAACGTTCCCGATCGCGACACACTTAAGCGTCAAACGGCGTGCGATGTCGAAATAACGTGCTCGATCTTTCGAGCTACGTTTGCTATTGCGTTCGGCTGAGTTCGTTAGGATCTACTGACCTCGACAGACGACTCCAAAAGTCGTCCAATGATGGAACGTACCGGTAGGAGATGTGTTATCGACAGCCTGCGGACAGGAGTTTCGAGGTGAAAAAAGAAGTCGTTTTCAAAATGGTCTTCAAGACAGCCCTGCCGATCCTCGTGGCGCTGGGGGTGATGGCATTGATCGTCGCCGTGATGATCGGCATGTTCGCGGAAAAGATTTCACCGAGCGCTACGGCTCCCGTACAACGGACATTGTCTCCCGAGCGATCGGTCGAGCTGGGCGAGATCTACGAGGTGGAAAAGGAGTACTTTGCCGAAGCCGTGGGCACTCTTCGGGCGGCTACCAGGACCGAGATCGCGCCGCGCATCCTGGCTCCGATCGATAGGATCCACGTCAAGGCGGGCGATTTGGTCAAGCAAGGTGATGTGCTCGTCCAGCTTGATCCGCGCGACATTCGCTCCCGATTGGAGCAGGTTCGATCCGCGCTCGAGTCTGCGGTCACTTCGTTGAAGCATGCCGAAAGCGATCTGGAGCGAGACACCAGGCTGCACGCCGAGCGGATCCTGCCGACGATGAAGTTTGAACAGAGCAAGACGAATGTCGAACTGGCTCGATCGCAAGTCCGCCAGGCCGAACAGGCGGTCGCCGAGGCCGAGGTGAATCTGTCCTTTGCAGAGATCTTGGCACCGCAGGACGGCATGATCGTCGACCGTTTGGCCGAGCCTGGCGATACGGCTCAACCCGGCGTACCGCTCTTGGTTCTGTACGATCCGGGATCGCTGCGACTGGAAGCGCCCGTGATGGAAAACCTGGCCATCAAATTGCGGGTGGGCGAGCGGTTGACGGTCCATATCGACGCGGTGGAGCGGGATGTGGAGGCGCGGGTCGACGAGATCGTTCCACAGGCGGAAGCGGCCAGCCGGTCGTTTCTGGTCAAGGTCGCCTTGACCGACGCCCAGGGGCTGTACGAGGGTATGTTCGGGCGAATGCGGATCCCCAGCGGCGTGCGGCGGCATCTGTGTCTGCCCACCGCGGCGATTCAGAAGCTGGGCCAATTGCAGTTCGTCGATGTGGTCGCCGAGGACGGTCGGACGCTCGAGCGGCGTTTCATCACCACGGGAAGATTCGGTAGCCCGTATCAGGTCGAGGTGCTGAGCGGTCTGGAAGCGGGGGAACGCGTGGTGCTGTACGATCCGCCCGATGCCGCACCAGAAGGCAATTTGTAGTGCTTCGCCGAATCGCGGTCGGTTAAGAAAGGATCTGGCATTCCATGGACGATAAGCCCCCCCTGCTGACTCGCATCGTCGAACTGTTCCTCCGCGGCGACGTGGCCATCCTGGTCATCTTGGTCTCCCTGGCCCTGGGCCTGGCCGCGCTGTGGCTGACGCCGCGTGAGGAAGAACCGCAGATCGTCGTGCCGCTGGCCGATGTCATGATCTCGGTCCCCGGTCTGTCCGCCGAAGAAGTGGAACGCAAAGTGACTTCGCGGCTGGAAAAAATGCTGTACCAGATCGACGGTGTCGAATATGTCTATTCGATGTCCCGTGCCGGTCAGAGCATCGTGACGGTCCGCTTCTATGTCGGAGAAGACCGCGAGGATTCGCTGGTCAAGCTGTACAACAAGATCCAGTCCAACGTCGATCAGATCCCGCCTTCGGTCGAAGCCTGGGTGGTTAAGCCGATCGAGGTGGACGACGTGCCGATCGTCAACGTCACGTTGTGGTCCGAGCGGCCCGAGCTGTACGACGATTTCCACCTGCACCGGATCGCGGCCGAATTGCAGAACGAATTGCAGAGCATCCGCGACACCAACCGAGTCTGGGTGAACGGCGGCCGCCAGCGCCGTATCCGCGTCGAACTGGACCCGATCAGCCTGGCATCTCGACACACTTCCCCGCTGCAGGTGGCTCAAGCCCTGCGGGCCAGCAACGTGCAGGTGCGGGCGGGTGCTTTCGACCAGCAGAATCAAGAGATCCTGGTGGATGCAGGAGCCTTCGTCGCCGATCCCCGCGAACTGGAAGATCTGGTTGTCAATCTGTTCGCCAACCGGCCCGTCTACCTGCGCGATGTGGCCCGGGTGCTGGACGGTCCCGAGGAATTGCACAGTTACACCTGGATCGGATTCGGCCCCGCAGCCAGCAACCCGGCGGGGGCCAAGGAATCCTCGCCGGTCACCCGCGCGGATCTCCGTGCACCGCCGGAAGCCGGCCAATTATTTCCGGCCACACACATCGCGGTGGCCAAACGCAAAGGCAGCAATGCCGTCTGGGTGGCCCAGTCGGTCGAGCAGCGGATGCACGAACTGGCGGAAACGCACTTGCCGACCGGCGTGTTCTTTCGCATCACGCGAGATTATGGCGAAACGGCCAACGACAAAGTCAACGAACTGGTCCAGAGCCTGGTGATCGCCGTGCTGACCGTCATCGGGCTGATCGGGCTAACCATCGGCTGGCGCGCTGCGCTGATCGTAGCCCTGGCGATCCCCGTCTGTTACGGCTTGACCATGTTCGTCAACCTGCTGGTGGGCTATACGATCAACCGGGTGACTCTCTTCGCGCTGATCCTCTCGTTGGGCCTGCTGGTCGACGACCCGATCACCGACGTGGAAAACATCGCTCGTTACTTCGGCATGCGGATCTTGCCGCCGCGCCAAGCGTTATTGCGAGCTGTCCAGGAAGTCCGTCCGGCGTTGATCATGTCCACGTTGGCCATCATCGCCAGCTTCCTGCCGCTGATGTTCATCACGGGCATGATGGGTCCTTACATGGCGCCGATGGCGTTGAACGTTCCCCTGACCGTCACGTTTTCCACCTTGGTTACGTTCGTGCTGACCCCGTGGTTGGCTCTGATGGCGTTCAGCAAGTCCAACCGCAAGGCCACCGACCAGGACGAACCGTTCGATCTGACCAAACGGCCCTTGTATCGGATCAGTCGCGGCTTGTTGAGTCCGATCTTGAATCGTACGTGGCTGTCGCTTGGCGTGCTGGCGTTGATCGGCCTGATGTTCCTGGCCGCCCTGATGCTGCCGGCGCTGCGGGTCGTTCCATTGAAGATGTTGCCCTACGATAACAAGAACGAGTTCCAGATCGTCATCGACATGCCGGAAGGAACCACCCTGCAAACCACCCAAGCCGTCGCGACGCGGCTGGGCGATTATCTGGCCGGGGTGCCCGAGGTGGTCGATTATCAGATCTATGTCGGGGTACCGTCTCCCATGGATTTCAACGGGATGGTGCGTCACTATTTCTTGCGAACCGGTCCCAACCTGGCGGACATCCGAGTCAACTTGGCACCGAAAACACAGCGTGCTCAACAATCCCACACCATCCTGCTGCGAATCCGTGACGACCTGACCGCGTTGGCTACCGACTCGGGGGCTCGGGTCAAGCTGGTCGAGGTTCCGCCGGGACCGCCGGTGTTGGCGACGATCACTGCCGAGGTCTACGGGCCGCAAGTTGGGGATTACGCGAATCTGATCGCCGCCGCCCAACGTGTCGAAACTCGTCTGGCTCGCGAACCGGGCGTGGTGGATGTCGACATCAGTGCGGAAGTCCCGCAACAACGTCTGCTGTTCGTGACCGACAAACCCAAGGCCGCATTGTCGGGCGTCTCGACGCAAATGATCGCCGAAACCCTGCAGTTGGCCTTGAGCGGCTTGCGCACCACCGTGTTGCAGCAACCGGGCGAGATCGAACCGCTGTGGGTCGAGCTACGTTTGCCTCGCGCGATCCGCTCGGCAGCGGATGACCTGGCAGAGATCTATATGGTCGGCCAGCAAGGCCAATTGGTCCAGTTGGGCGCCTTGGGCCAGTTTGTCGAGACCATCGAGCCGTCTTCGATTTACCGCAAGAACCTGCGACGCGTTGTCTTCGTCTACGGCGAGGTCGCGGGGCGACCACCAGCCGATGCCATTCTGGACATGCAATTCGACCAGCAGCCTGACGGTAGTGCGCCCGAACCGGCAGCCGCGATCCGACCAGCCGCCCAGCGCACTTGGTTCTCGCCGGGCGGCAACGATCCGTGGGCCATGCCGGACGGTTACACCGTCGTTTGGACGGGCGAGGGCGAATGGAAGATCACGCTGGACGTTTTCCGCGATCTGGGGCTCGCCTTCGGTGCCGCGCTGCTGCTGATCTTCGTGCTGCTGATGTTCCAGACCGGATCGCGGCTGCTACCGGCAGTGATCATGTTGGCGATCCCGCTGACCATGATCGGCATCATGCCGGGGTTCTCGTTGTTGAACGCGATGTTCGATGTACCCGCCGGCGGCTACCCCGACCCGATGTTCTTTACAGCGACGGCCATGATCGGCATGATCGCGCTGGCGGGGATTGTCGTCCGAAACTCAGCCGTCCTGATCGAATTCATTCAGATGGCCGTCCGCGAGGGCACGCCGCTTCAGGAAGCCGTGATCCGTAGCGTCGCCGTCCGCACGCGACCTATCCTGGCCACGGCCGGCACCACGCTGCTGGGCAATTGGGTCATCACCCTGGACCCCATCTTCGCGGGCCTGGCCTGGGCCATCATGTTCGGCATCCTGACCTCGACCCTCTTTACCCTGGTCGTTATCCCCATCGTCTACTGGCTGCTCTATCGAGGCAGTGAGTCGTGAGGTTCCGGAGCTAAGCACCCGGCCAGGAGTGTCTTGCCAATTAAGGTAGCCTTGCATGGGCGACGCGCACGGGGTCGGGAGTCGTTTTCGGCCAACGACCAACCACATGGAAAGCGGCATGCCCGAAAACGACTCCCGACCCCTTCCCGTCACCATCGTGCAGACCGGTCGCGT
>REEF01000933.1 GCA_007695205.1 Planctomycetaceae bacterium | reverse complement strand
ACGCACCGAGCGCTGCGCGGGTTAAGACTAAAGGTTTACTGCCTACTGCCTACTGCCTACTGACCACTGACCACTGACCACTGACCACTGACTACTGATTCAAACGACGGTTACTGATCTGGTTCATCATCATAAAGAGCAGCAGGAAGACGCCCCAGATGAATTCCTTGGCGAAGTTACTGAAATGAAGCATGCTGAAACCACTGGCCAAGAATTGCAAGGCCAGCACGGCGACACACACACCGCGCACATGGCCGAATCCGCCGGCGGGATTGACTCCGCCCAGTACGACCACCAAGATCGACTGCAGCAGGTAGGAAGAACCGTAATCGGCTTTGGCTGAGTTCGTCCGAGCGATCATCAACAGACCGGTCACCGCCGCAAGGACACCCGTTATCACGTAGGTGCGGAACAGCACCCGGTTCACCCGGATTCCGGAAAACAGCGCGGCCGTGGGATTCGTTCCCAACAGACGCATTTGGATCCCCAGCGTTGTCCGACTCGACAGCAGCCACACCAACACGGCGGCGACGGCGAAGAACAGGAACGGTACCGGCACTCCCCACAGACTGCCGTTGCCCAGGGCGAGAAACGATTCCGGAAACCCGTGGACAGCCCGTCCACGGGTGAGCACCAATCCGGCTCCCGCGAAGAGCTGCATCGTGCCCAGGGTCGCCAGGATCGGCGAAACCTCCAGGCGTGAGATCAACAGCCCGTTCAGGCTGCCGCAAAAAGCTCCGCACACGACGGCGACGACGACGGCCAGCACCATCGACGTCGCCGTCCCGCCCAGCGGCTCACCGCCCGAAAGCTCTCCGGTCAGGATCATCGCTGCGAGGATGCCGCAGAGATTTGCGATGGCCACCACGGAAAGATCGATGCCACCGGAGAGCATGGCAAGCAGCATGGCGAACGACAACAGCGCCAGTTCCGGGAACTGAAACGCCATCGACTGGAAATTCACCGCGCTTAGGAACCTGCCCGGATTCAACACACTCATCGTGACGAACACGGCGACCGTCAGGGCCACCAGCGTCAGGTCGCTGCCGTGTGGTCGCAGGATCGACAGCAACCCGTCACGGGATTCGATCGGGCTGATAGAGCCTATCCGAAAAGGGGTCTGACCCTTTGGAGGCGAGTCGTTTTCATTGGTTTTTTGGCCTCGCCGGAGAGGGTCAGACCCCTTTTCGGATTCGTTCATTTGCGTCTCCCCGAGTTTCGACCCATGCGTCTACGCCATGCCGCCATGCCCGCGCTGACAATGATGATGGCCCCAACAGCGACCTTGTGCCACTCGGTGGGCAATCCCATCAGGATCAGGCTGTTGCCGATGATCACCAGGAGCAGCGTTCCCAGGATCGTGCCGATGACCGTTCCCTTGCCGCCGGTAATGTCCGCCCCACCGACAACCACCGCGGCAATGACGGTCAGTTCCAGTCCGGACAGATCGAAGGGATTCGCGTTCCGCATGTTGGACGCATGGATGATCCCCACCACGCCGGCCAGGCATCCGACCAAGGCGAAGATAAAGAACCGGATCCGCCGGATATTGAACCCCACGCGGCGCGCCGCCTCCGGCGCCCCGCCCAGGGCGTAGATACCCCGTCCCAGCAGCGTGTGATTGAGCAGAAACTGCACGAGCAGCGCGACGCCGACAAGAATGAAGATGGAAACGGCCAGCCCGATCGTTTCGCCTCCGGGAAGCTGCTGGCGAAAGAGTTGGGCCCTGGAGAACGCGACCATCGACTCCGGCAGATCCGTAATGATCCTCGTGCCGACAAATGCCAGCAGTCCACCGCGAATCAAGCTGGCGGTGCCCAGCGTCACAATCAACGCGGGTAGCCGGAAGAAGTGAATGAAGACCGCGTTGAACGCTCCCAGCAGCCCGCCCGTGGCGGCGGCCATGCCAAAGAGGATCGCGATGTGGTCCCCCAGGCCGGTCGCCTGTGCGATCAGACAAGTCACATACATACTGAAGGCCGCGATGGCCGGGAACGAAATATCGATGTCGCCCGAGATCAGGATGACCAGCACACCCAGGGCCAGCAGACCCAGCGTGACACTGCTCTTGAGCAGGTCGAAGACATTGCCCAGGGACCAAAACGCCGGGTTCTTGATCCCGATCGCGACACACAGCAGCACGACCAGAACGAACAGAACGAATTCGTGCGTTAGGATCAGTTTTCTCATATCTTCTATCGCGACTAAAACGAGGTCAAACGGAGCGCAATGGTGTCTGCGTCGCAATCCGCGCCGGAGAGTTCATCAACGAGCCGACCCTGATGCATGACCAGGATTCGGTTGCAGTTGCCAGCCAGTTCGGGCAGATCGTCGGAAATGATCAGGATGCCCATCCCGCGCGCGGCCAATTCGCGCAACTGGTCGTGAATCGCCTGCTTCGAGCCGACATCGACGCCGACCGTCGGGCCGTTCAGAATCAGAATGCCGGGCTGGGTGGACAGCCATTTCGCCAGGACGACCCGCTGCTGATTCCCGCCCGAGAGCGCACTGACGGGGATTTGACCCGAAGGGGCCTTGATGGCCAGCTCCGTCAACCACCGGTCGGACTCTTTGCGGAGACGCGACGGCGGAATCAGGCCGGCGCGGTTCCGCAAGGATGCGAGGTCGGCGGCGACCACGTTTCGCTCGATCGACTGCTCCAAGAAGAGTCCTTCCGCCAACCGGTCCTCCGGCAAATAGGCGATCCCCGCCGCCATGGCATCCCGCACGCTGCGAATCCTTTTGCTTTCCCCGCGAATCAGCAACGTGCCGCCCGCGCAAGGCCGGATCCCGAACAGCATCAGCGCCAGTTCCGTCTGACCTGAACCCAGCAGCCCCGTCAAGCCCACGATTTCTCCCGCACACAGCTCGAAACTCACCTCGCGAACCGTCCGGCCGCTCAGTCGGTCGGCCTTCAGCAGGGGTTGCCGTTGCCAATCACTGGGCAGCACGTAACGGTTCGCGTGCAACCGGCGTCCTGTCATGCGATAGGTAATCTCCGCTTCGTCAAACTCCGCCGCCGGGCCTTCCGCAACGACCTCACCATTGCGCAACACGGTCAGGCGGTCGCTGATCGCCAGCACCTCGCGCAGCTTGTGGCTGACAAACAGAATCGCCACGCCCTCCTGTTTCAATCGCCGGACGATCTTCAGCAGGGCCTCGACTTCGATCCCGGTCAACGCAGTCGTCGGTTCGTCCATGATGATCAGCCGGGCGTCGTGCAGCAGGGCCCGGGCGATCGCCACGAGTTGCTTTTCGGCGACCGACAGTTCCCCGAGCGGTTGGTCCAGGTCCATGTCCACGCCCAGGGCCGCCACGGCGTCGCGGGCCGTCTTCCTGACCGACCGCCAACGGACGAGCCACCGCGAGTGTTCCAGCAGGTCATTGATCGCCAGGTTCTCCCCCACGGTCAAGTTGGGAAAGAGAGAGAAATCCTGATAGATCACCTGAATCCCACGCCGGATCGCATCCACGGGGCGCAGCGAATCCAGTCGCTGATCGCCGATCGTGATCGCACCGCCATCGGGACGGCAGACGCCCGAGAGGATCTTAATCAGTGTCGATTTGCCGGAGCCGTTCTCACCGGCCAGCGAATGAACCTCGCCGGGCTCAATACGCAACGAGACGTTCCGCAGTGCCTGAACGCCACCGAACCGTTTGTCGATTCCTTCCAGCGTGATGAATGGGCTCGCCGGTTCCATCATTTCGTCTCGAATTGGGCGAGGTTGTCCTTGGTGACATCCATCCACGCGGAACCGTAGAATAGATTCGGTCTGTCGGGCGAGCCGGCTAGTTCACGATAGCCGTCAATGCCCAGATCGGCACCCTCCTGCACCGTCTTGCCCTCCAACTGCATCACGGCCAGCTTGTTCATCGCGTAACCGGCATCGGCCGGGTCCCAGAACGAGATCAGCTTGGCCGCACCGCTCTTCAGATACGGTCCTGAAACCGAAACGAGGCTGGTGCCCACGACCTGAATCCTGTCCTGCAGCCCCCGCTCCTCGACCGCGAGCGCCGCACCCGGGACGGTTGACATCGCGCTGCCCAGAATCCCCGTCAGGTTCGGATAGGTCGTGATCAACTCCCTCGTCTTCTCGTATGCCAGGTTCTGGTCATCGTAGTCCTCGATCTTGGCCGCGACATTGACCATGCCGGGATACGCTTCTTTTTGATGAGCGACCGCGGCGTCCACCCATTCGTTGTGAGATTTCGACGTGAGGCTGCCGACAAAGGTGGCGTATTCACCTTTCTCGCCCATGTAGCGGGCCAGTTCGTCCATCAGATGGCGGCCATACTCCGCATTCTCAAACGGCTCGATAATCAGATCCGCGTTCTGTTGGGACGACGCCTCATGCGAGATCACCACGATGCCCCGCTCCCGCGCCCTCCTCAAGACCGGCTCGACGGCCTCGACGGAAAACGGCACCACACAGATCGCATCGACTTGCTGCGCAATGAGTCCTTCGATGATCTGCACTTGCTCGGCCGCGTCCGCCTTGGCCGGGCCCAACACGAAGACCCGATGCCCCGTATCCTTGCCGAACGCTTCGACCCCCTCGCGCATCGTTTCGAACCAGGCGATGCCGTCCACCTTGACGACCGTCGCGATCACATACCTATTGTTGCCGTCCGCGGCCCTGTCGGGGGAGCAACCCAGCGGCACAAGAGTCAGACACATCAAGCCGGCAAGCCCCAACCATCGAATAACGCTCATGGCACTCTCTTTCATCGTAAAACGTGAACGGTTCAGCATCCGAACTTTCCGAGGCCTTCTGAAGGAAAATTTACTAAACTATTTCAGTTACTGGCCAACTTCACGGCCATCATTATAGCATCAGCGGTTCGTTTTCAAAGGCGTTCTCACGATCACTGAGATGCGTTTGGTCTAAAATCAACCGAAGGCGGTTGAATGCTTCACTAAAACACGCTATTTTTCAGTAAAGCAAACGTGTGTGGAGGCGAAATGGCAACAAACATGAAAGATGTCGCTCGTGAAGCAGGGGTATCTATCGCGACGGTTTCGCTGGTGTTCAACCGCAAGCCTGGCGTGGGAAGGGAAACCCGAGAGCGGGTGTTGAGCGTGGCCAGGGATCTGGATTATCGACGGCCCCTTCCGAATGGGAACGATGTCCCCAAGGGCAGGACGGTACGGTTCCTCAAGATCTCGCGGCACGGCCACACGGTCAACAGAGACCACGACA
>REEF01000271.1 GCA_007695205.1 Planctomycetaceae bacterium | reverse complement strand
TCCAGGTCGGCCATCCCTTGGTCCAGCGGTTCGCGAACCGAGTCGTAGTCGACCGGCTGAGCCCCGTGAATCGCCTTGTCCACCTCACCGTACGCCGCAAACATCGCATCGATCGCCGCATGGGCGGTTGCCTTGTCGTCCGCGTCCAACCCGACATGATCGACCAACTGCTTCAAGCCCTCCAGTAGATGCCCCACCTGATGGATGGGATCGTGAGCCGTATCGATGTCATCCTCGTCCAACGCGTCACGAATCGTCTCGTAGTGTCCTCGCAACGTCGACACGCCCTCGGCGAAATTCTCCACTTGCTCGTGATCATGGTGATCATGGTCGTGATCGTGGTCGTGATCGTCAGCTACAATCGCAGGCGATTCGGGGCTGGGGCTGGAACCGCAACCGGTGAACCCCAGCATTACCAGACCGGCAATCAGCCCATGGCAAAGCGGCAAGCTGACAAACTTCGCGTAGCAATTTCTTTGGCTCATTGTTGATTTTCTCCTTTTTCGATTGAGTTGACCCAAGCTTCTGAAATGTCTAAGCTATCATCTTATGCAATCCAGTTGCATCAAGGAAGTGGGCTGATACCGCGATCGACACCGCGTCAACCGAACCGAACCAAGCGGTTGCTCGTACGGTCGATGAGGAGGAATAATCGTTTATGAACGTTTACCAAAAAACTTTGTTGGCAGGGGTCATGGGCACTTTGCTGGCCACGTATCTCGGCTGCCAGGGCTCCCTGGGTACGGATATGCCGCAAGCCGGAACGGCTCCGCGATTCGCCCTATTGGAGAAAGAGCCTTCCGAATCAAGAGGGGTTTTGGAGGTCAGGTCCGATTTGGAGGACCGTGAGACGCCTGACCAGTGGGCCGAGATTGTCTTGGTCGGCCGCATCGGCAGCATCGAGGGAGAAACATGGGACCCAGATCGTGCGGCGTTCGTCGTCGTGGACCGATCGTACGTCGAGCCGGACCAGACGCATGACTCGCCGCAGCACGACGCCGACAATTGCCCGTTTTGCCGCGCCAACCGAAAGAAGGCGTTTGCCAGCAGCGCGCTGGTAGAAATCCTGGATGCTGATGGCCAGATCCCCGCGATGCATGCCGGGCGACTGCTGGGGGTAGACGAGGGGCAAACGGTCGTGTTGCAGGGCCAGGGACGCATCGATGCGTTGGGGAATCTGGCGGTACGAGCCACGGGTGTCTACGTGCCGGGAGAAGGAGCCGGAAATTGAGTCTGTGGCGCATCGCTTGGCGGAGCATCCAGCAACGCGCGTTGGCTTCGTCGCTGACCGCGTTTTCCATGGCGTTGGGGGTCATGTTGCTGGTGTCGGTGCTGTCGATTCATGGCGTCATCGAACGTTCGTTTCAGACCAATGCCAGCCTGGGCTACAACATGATCCTGGGCGCCAAGGGTGGCAAGCTGCAGTTGACGCTGAACACGGTGTACTATCTGAGCCAGCCGATCGAGAATCTGCCTTACGACTTCTACATGGAGTTTTTGCCGGCCGAGCGGCGTGACCGGGAATCGAAGCATGCCCTGTTTCCGCCGGAATCCAGCCGAGACGGAAAGTACGCGGCGTTCGTCGATCTGGCGATCCCTGTCTGTCTGGGCGACTATTTTGGGCATTTCCGAGTGGTGGGTACCACGCCGGAGATGTTCGAGCAGCTGCGATTCGGGCCCGCAGCCGACCGCCGCTACGAGTTTTCCGCCGGCCGAAACTTCCGTGTGCATAGCCCCGAAAACGGGTTTTTCGAAGCGGTGGTCGGGGCGACGGTGGCTCGCGAGATGAACGTCAAACTGGAGGATCGCATCGCCACGACGCACGGTGACCCGGAAGGCTTCGGGCATGGCGAGCATTTCACGGTCGTGGGGATCCTGGCTCCTTCCGGAACGCCGCAGGATCGAGCCGTGTTCGTGAATATGGAAGGCTTCTTCCTGATGGAAGGCCATGCCAAACCGCTGGATCAGGTGCCGCTTAGCGAAACGCTTGACAAAACGCTCGACATCCCCCCATCGTCCCAGTCCGGATGGTCCGGGGCCGAATTGACTCGCGAAGAACAATTGGCGTTGGAGCCTCTGCCGCTGGAGCAGCGCGAAGTCACGGCGATTTTGATCCGGACGATCAGCCCGATCGTCGGTCCGGGACTGTCCCATGAAATCAACGAAGGCCCCATCGCCCAGGCCGTGATGCCGGTGCGTGAGATCTACCAGCTATTCAATCTTTTCGTCCGACCGGCCCAGATGCTGCTGTTGTTGATGAGCGCTCTGATTTGCATTGTGTCGGGGGTCAGCATCCTGGTCAGCATCTACAACTCGATGTCCGAGCGTCGACATGAGATCGCCGTCATGCGAGCTTTGGGCGCCGAGCGGCAAACGGTGATGACGGTGATCCTGTGCGAATCGATGATCCTGAGCGTCGGAGGCGGCATGATCGGCTGGGTATTGGGACACGCGTTGAACTCTGCGCTCAGTCCGTTGGTCGAGGCGCGCACGGGCGTATCGATCGGCTTCTTCGACTTTGCGCCGGGTGTGGACGTAAGCTGGATCTGGGGCGCCACGGGCGGAAACGGCCTGGAGGTGTCGACCGAATTGTTGCTGATCCCCGGCCTGTTGTTGCTGGCCGTGCTGGTGGGGATTTTTCCGGCGCTGACCGCCTATCGAGCCGACGTCGCCGCTTCGCTGGGACAGTAGCCCCCGCGTGCCCCGCCGACGTTAGGAACTGCTGAGTCCTTATCGGATTCCGTGTCGCGATCCGGCTTCGCGCCGCCGCAGACCGGGGCGTTTGTCACGCCAACGTTCGGGCGATCATGGCCACGGTCTCAAACGCCCGGTCCAGGTCGAATTCTCCGAAATCGGCCTCGCGAAGGACCGGGCGAAGCTGGGCTTGAACTTGGCATTTGAGAACCTCGCGTTTCGCGTCCGAGACGTCGATCGACGCATTGCCTCGTACGGTCAGTTTTTGCCGTACCAGTTCGAACAGGTGGGCATCGGCGGCGTTCAAGCGCCCGGAGCGAACGGCATGGTCCAGGTCAAAGAAGTCTCGGATGGCCGGCTCGCGGCGGGTCAAGGCCGCCCGGAACTTCTCGGCATAGGTTTCTCGCAGCGACAGCGTGGGCACGCTCACCGGGCCGACCGCCGCCGACTGACGGAAAGGATCGACCAGCAGGGTCCGGGCGGGCAGGAACTCCACGGGCTCCAAAATCGGTTCGCGGATGCTGAACTCGACCTTGATCGCCTCATCCTGGCCGGTCACTGCGGAACGATAACGCAACTCGGCGAGGTACTGCGTCGAGTTGTTGTGACCCCGCAGGGGCGAGCCAACGTGGAAGCAGGCGAGCCGCTGCGCGAGCGTCGTCAGGTGTTCCTTCGAGGGTTCGATCGTCATGCGTCGCTGGGATCGGGGCGCGTCGAGTGGCACGGAGTAGGCGAAGTCCAAGTCCTCGCTCAGCCGGTAGAAGTCGCTGTGAACCTTGCTCGGCAGGTCCCGCCCTTGAACACCCACGGCGGGCTCGTGACGGCCAAGAGGTCGCCGAGAATCAACGAGCCAAAGTAGTCCTTCTCGACGAGTCGGGCGCTGAAGCCCGTGGCCGACTGGGTGTACGACAGCGCCTCGCGGAACAGGGCGACGTCTTCGTGGTAACCGGACGGCTTACGATCCATCGTTGACCACAACTCCCCATCGACGATCCACCGTACCGCGTTTGGGCAACGTCGGCACCCAGGGAATCAAGGCAGAGGACGGGGAAAGCCGGCTTTCCAGGCTGCGGAGGACGGCCGGCGCCGCTCCCTCGCGTTCGAGCAGGCGGCCCAGCCGGCGGAGCGTACTGACGTTGCCGTAACGCATGGCAACCCGAGCAATCTCGCTGGCGATGGCTGGGTCTTGGCCCAACTCGGCCCGAATCCAATCGTAGCCACGCGGCAGGCTGTTGAAACGCGACCAATCGTACACGGCATCGACCAAGGAGCGGACCCGGGAGCAGTAGACGGCCTCGAAGCCCTCGGGCGTGCGTACCACCTCGGTTTCTCCCAGACGCTGGTCGGTCACCTTGATCAGCGTCATGGCGACCGAGCCGACCATCCGCTGGCCCGTGATGCGGTTATTATAGGCGTAGATCCGGTTGGGAACTTGGGTGTCCCACCCGTAGCGGTAGAAGGCGTTGGGGCCGCAGACTTGATACCGGCCGCCCTGGTCGTTCACCAGGGTGGTCAGAGCCAAGAACTCGCTCGGTCCCCACTTCCCACCCGGCGGCAACCGCAGCGGCACCAGGTACAGCCCTCGCCGGACTCGGGCGATCAGATTCCGCCGGGCCAGCCGGCTGAGCAGTTCGCGTTCCTGCTGGGGCGAAATGCCCAAGGCTCGGACCACTTCTCCGGTGCGGACGGTCTGCTGCCCTCGCATCTGCACATAAGCGAAGAATTGCGTTTCGATCTTTCCCAGAGCCGTAGCCATCGCTGTCGTCCAGAATTCAATAATTGCGTCACAAGCAATTAATTAAAAATATGATACACTCCGGGTGAATCCGGGGCAACGCGGGCTAACCGGGGTTACGCGGCGTTCGCAACCCTTGCCAAAACCGCCATTTACATCGGTGCGACCCCTAAACGGTGGGGCCGTGAGTCGCAACGTTCACCGGACGGGGGCGGTACCTCCGAATCCACCCGCTGCCCATCGTCCCTCGCGGGTCGAAGCCTGGATTGTACCATCGGTAGCCATCCAAAGATGCGCAGCCAATGGTACTCGGCCCGGGTCAATCGCCAGTTCGACGTCCTGGCGGTTGCCAGACGACGGGAATGGCACGCGGTTCAGCATCTACAACTCGATGTCCGAGCGTCGACATGAGATCGCCGTCATGCGAGCTTTGGGCGCCGAGCGGCAAACGGTGATGACGGTGATCCTGTGCGAATCGATGATCCTGAGCGTCGGAGGCGGCATGATCGGCTGGGTATTGGGACACGCGTTGAACTCTGCGCTCAGTCCGTTGGTCGAGGCGCGCACGGGCGTATCGATCGGCTTCTTCGACTTTGCGCCGGGTGTGGACGTAAGCTGGATCTGGGGCGCCACGGGCGGAAACGGCCTGGAGGTGTCGACCGAATTGTTGCTGATCCCCGGCCTGTTGTTGCTGGCCGTGCTGGTGGGGATTTTTCCGGCGCTGACCGCCTATCGAGCCGACGTCGCCGCTTCGCTGGGACAGTAGCCCCCGCG
>REEF01000532.1 GCA_007695205.1 Planctomycetaceae bacterium | reverse complement strand
CTGAACGAACCAAAAAACGCCCTATCGTCAAGCTTGCCGTTTCGTTAGAATCGGATCACCTCAAACTCTGCAAGAACATTCACGGAAAGCGACGGCGGATGCTACGGTATTGGACGGCGGGCGAATCACATGGCAAGGCGATGGTGGCGATCATCGACGGTTTTCCCGCTGGGGTGGAAGTCGACTCGACGGTGATCGACGAACAACTACGCCGACGCCAGGGAGGTTACGGTCGTGGCGGGCGACAGCGTATCGAGACAGACCGAGTCGAAATTTTGTCGGGTGTTTGGCGGCAAACAACCCTGGGCAGTCCGATCGCCTTGCAGGTGGTCAACCGCGATTTCAAGCTGGAAAGGATGGAGGATCTGGATCGTCCGCGGCCTGGTCACGGAGATTTGAGCGGTGCGATCAAATACCTGGGACCGATTCGCGCCGTGCTGGAGCGGGCCAGCGCTCGAGAGACCACGATGCGGGTTGCCGCCGGCGCGTTGGCTCGACAGTTGCTGACCGCATTCGGGATCCGGGCGCTCGGCTACGTGGTGGAATTGGGCGGCGTTGCGATCCCGCCGCGTTCTGGTACGCTGGAGGATCACCTTCAGTTGCGCCAGCAGAGTATCGTTTATTCGCTGGACCCTTCCTATGACGAGCAGATCAAGCAGTTGATCGACCAGACGCGAAAACAAGGCGATACGCTAGGCGGGATCGTCGAGGTGCGAGTGGAAGGTCTGCCCTTCGGGTTGGGAACGCATGCGCAATGGGATCGGAAGTTGGATGGTCGCATCGCCCAGGCGGTCATGGCAGTGCAAGCGATCAAGGGTGTCGAAATCGGTTTAGGATTTGAGGCCGCGCGTCGGCCTGGTTCTCAGGTGCACGATCCGATTCAATACGAGGCATCGCAAAAGGAGCTTCCCTCGTTGGGTTACCAGCGGCCGACAAACCATGCCGGGGGTTTAGAGGCGGGGATGACCAACGGCCAGCCGTTGATCGTACGCGCCGCGAAGAAGCCGATCAGCACACTGGCCAAGCCCTTGGATTCGATCAATCTGAACACCAAGCAGTCCGAGTCGGCCGCTTATGAACGCAGCGACGTCTGTGCTGTGTCGGCGGCCAGCGTGATCGTGGAAAATGTCGTCGCCTTCGAGATCGCAGGGGCGCTGATTGAAAAGTTTGGCGGCGACAGCCTGCGAGAGATGCAGGCTCGTTGGCAACTGTTTTTCCAGATGGCGCGCGAGCGTTAAATGGGGCGACCATTAGGGACAGACCATGCGCAGAACAGGGAAGTTCGCCATGCACGAGAGCACTCGCCGGCTGATCTGCCGAGCCGCTTTCCTGCTGCTATGTCTGTTGCCCACTGCCGGCGTCGCCGTGTGGGTCGGGGTGACGCGATCCTCGATCTACCAGCGGGCTCGATTGGCGGGATGGCAGAAGGAACTGTCTCGCCAGTGGGGCTTGACCGTGACGCTGCAGGCGGTCAACCAACCGCGTCGTGGCATCACGCTACTGGACGGTATCCACGTATCGGATCCGGAAACGGGAGCGACGATGGTCGCGATCCGGCAGATCGAAATCGGCCAGGATCGGGGCCAGCGCGTGATCATCGCTGCGCAGCCCGAAGTCCAAGGGGATCAAGTTGATCGCTTGTGGTCGGCCTTTCACGAACGGTTTCTCCGCAGCGAGTGGGCGGACGCGTTGATCGCTTCGGTCCACATTGGGGAACTGACGATCCACCGAGACGATCGAGCTCGTTCCACAACGCTTTCCGATGTGCGATGTCGTCTGGAAGGCACAGCCGAAGGGCCCCAGGCAAGTTTTGAATTCCGAGATGTCGCGTTGCAGATGGCCGAACCGGCGCGTATCCGCGTGACACGCCAGCGTGGCAACTCGCCGCCCGTCACTCGATGGGAACTGGATACTCGCGGCACTCCGTTGCCCTGTTCGCTGCTGGCCGACCACCTGACCGCGTTGCAGTGCTTGGGGACCGATGCCACATTTCAGGGTAGTCTGGAGATCGTGCAAAAACCCGATGGCTGGCATGGGGAACTGGCGGGCCGTTTTCGTTCCGTCGACCTGGATCAATTGGTCAGCCAGCGTTACGATCATCGGCTGACGGGTGTGGCCGAGGTGCTGCTACGTCGGGCGCGTTTTCAGGACGGCAAATTGACCGATGCCGCAGGGGATCTCTCCAGCCTCGGCGGGGTGGTCAGTCGGTCGCTGCTGGCTCAAGCCGACAAGACGCTCGGCTTGGTCGCCGATTCGCGTGTCCGCGATCTGCAGGCCGACATGCTGTGGCGGTACCGCGCGTTGCGATTCGGCTTCGAGATCACCTCGGAGGGCTTGCAGATCGTCGGCCATTGTGAACATCCCAGCGAAGGTGTGGTCATGATGGATCAGTACGGTCCGCTGCTGACCGATCAGCCGGAAGGCATGACTCAAGTGATCGCTTTGGTTCAGACGCTGGCGACGCCCAGCGGCCAGCAAGTGCCGGCGACGGCCGAGGCGTATCGGTTGCTGCACGTGCTGCCGATCCCCTCCCGCAGCAGCCAACGCGACCAGATCGCCTCGCCTGCTGTCTGGTATTCGCCGCTACGGATGCAATGAGCCCGTTTGTCGGAAAAGGGGTCGGGAGTCGTTTTCGGAGAAGGCGTCTTCCAGGTGGTGAAACGTGGGCCGAAAACGACTCCCGACCCCCTTCCGCCGATTCTACCAAGAAGTACCTGGCCGGGTACTTACATCGTGCAGCGCCAACGCCAGGTTGCGGCCGGATTGCAGCAATCGCTCGCGAGTCCAACCGCCCGGTTCATACACGTAGGGGTAGGTCGCGTTCAGTCCCGCTTCGCTGGCCGCCCACAGTGACATTTTACCGGGCGGACCGCTGGCCACATTGCGTTTGAAATCGCCGGGCGGACCACAACGTAAAACGTCCGGTTCTCGTCGCATCAGCGCCATGGCGTACGCGTTGAGCCGTGCCTCTAACCGCGGCGAACGCCAGTTCGCAGGTTCTTGCGGACCGTGCATGTCCCAGAAATAGTCGATGTGGCCTCCCGTATCCCGCTTCATCGCCGCGGTGATCGTGTCGATCGTCGAGAAGGCTCCTTCGGTGGTCCATACTCGGTTATGATCACGCTCGCCGGCCGCGTACAGTTCCGGGTTGCCTCGTTTTCGCATGTTGGTTCCCGCATTGGGATCGGGCGCCGCCTGCAGATCGATGCGATGGACGGCTTGGTAACGGCCCTCGGGATTGATGTCCGGATAGACGTAAAAGATCGCTTTCTGCCGCAAGAAGACGGCTCGCGGATCGCTGCTGGCGATAAAGTTGACCATTCCCTCCAGGACCCAACTGCCGGTGAATTCGGTAGAATGATTCTGAGCGGCCAGGACCACCTTGACCTTCTGGCCGTCCGTATCCGGATCGGTGATCTGGTATCCGAACATGATTTGAGGAGGGATCTCGGGATCGTCCGGCCAATCGGGATCCTTGGGCCAGCCGGGTGTGCGGCCCAGCACCATCTGTTGGTCGGCGCTGCGAGTCGGGCTGACCCATGGTAGTCGACCGACCAGCGCCGTATGACGCGCCACCATCTGCGGCGTGTATGCCGGCACCGGTTGCTCCAGCCCTCGCCATGCTTGGATGATGTAGTAGTCCAAGACCTGATCGTACTGGTAATCGAAGTAACGATCGTCGACTGTCTGATCGGTTGGGACGGGATCGTTGGGCGACTTTTCGATCCCGGCGGCGATCGAAAAAGGCCATATTCCAAGGATGCAGGCGATGACAACCGAACGCTGGGTAGTGGTTTGTTGTAACAAGACGACTTCTCCTGTTTTGTGTGGTTCTTGGACAGTTAGAGTCTTCACCTGTAGGATGCCTGCACGGTGCGCGCATCTTTGTAGGTTGGGACTCCGTCCCGACCGGGTCGGGTCGGAGACCCAACCTACGTTGGTTGCGGCCGGAGGCCGCGTTAGGTCGAACGCCGGTGGGCGTCGATGAGTGTAAATCCCAACGTTGCATCAAGCTCCCTCGTAGGACGGATTGGCAATCCGTCCCACAAACAAGGTAGCACGGATTGGCAATCCGTCCCGCTTCTTATGCAACCATGGGGTAAAACGTGCGCGTGCCCGATGCTCGTCAGCCGGGTAGCGGCGTATCGGGAGCCACGGCATCGGCCGGGTAAGGGTTGTTGGGTCCGAACACCAGCATCTGCTCGCGGGTCTCCACGGTGACGAAGGATTCGTTGATCATCCCATCGCGGCCTCCCCAAATCCCTTGGCCATCCAGGCCCAGGTATCGGATGAAGAACGGGTAGGCCGCCATGCGCTTCGACGGCCCGTAATCGTGGCCTTCCAGCGGAAAGTGAGCGTTTTGAACTTTGTCAGCGGCACCGTACAGGCTGTACACGTGCAGGATGTACGGAAACTCCGTCTCGGGCATGAACTGAGTCCAGTCCGCCCCGTTGGACAGCAGCAGTTGAGGCCTCGGAGCAGTCAGCGCGGCGATCTCGGCGTTGTTGGTCTTGTGGTTCGGACCCCAGTGGATCGGCATACCGCTCTCGCAGACGCAACCGCCGAAGAAGTGTGCGGACACCTGACAACTGGGTACCGACACCGATACCCGATCGTCGATGGCTGACAGCATGAACGTCTGGGACGCGCCGCCCGAATTGCCGGTCATACCGATCCGCTGGGGATCGACATCCTCCAGGGACTCGAGGAAGTCCATCGCACGGATACTGTTCCATGTGATCATACGCAGCACTTCAGGCGTCTTGCTGTGCGACCAGCCGGCCTCTTCCGAATCGCCGTATCCGACCATATCGTAGTGGAACACGACGGCGCCCATGCGAGCCAGCACCGCACATCGCGCCTGGCGCCCGGCTCGGAATCGGCCGCCGTGTCCATGTGCGGACAGGACTCCGGCCAATGGCGGCTTCATGTCCAGGGGCCGGTAAAGCGTCCCCGTGACGTAAAAACCCGGCCAGCTTTGAATGGCGACGCTTTCGGCGCTGTATCCATCATATTCGCGCCTATCGAAATACATGGGTTTCAGCGGCGTCTTTTCGGGAAGCGGCGAAAGCCTGGCACCCTCCAGAATCCCCTGGACGATGCGAGCTTTGCGCTGCTGCCAACCGGCCAGGTCCGAGTACGATGCCTTGAATTCTTCCAGTTCTCGCTTGGCTTCCTCAGGCGTTTGCGCGTGGCCGCGACGCAATCTCGGTTCATCGTCGGCCCAAGCTTGTGGGATACCACCTGCCAGCGTCATTGTCGCCAAGGCCCCGCCGCCCAAACGCAAAAAATGGCGGCGATCGATGGTCGGAACGTATGGTTCCTGATTACAAGTCAAACGACACCTTTTCATGTTCAAACCTCCCCATCAAAGGACGGCGCGTGCTGCGCCAGCAACCGACATTCGTTCTGATCCAGCATATCAGAAGCGTTGACCGTTCCCACCCCCGCACCCAACGCAGACGTTGATCCATTGCCAAAAACGGCCAATCCGGCGAACCAGGCGGCTTTGTCTGCATGCCCTGTATTTTGGGCTGCTTCGAGTATTTCTCTTTCCAAACTCCCATTAAATCGCATTGATTGATCCGCGCGTGATGATTAGCGTGCTGTTGGAGGCAAGCACGCAACTCGTGTGTTCGAGGGCAAGCTGCTGACGGGGTGAAATGCAACACCCGCTTGTCACAAGCTCTTCGTACACCTACTCTAGGCTCTGGCAGGCTCACGTTTTCTGACAGAAGGAGACACAACATGAACGTGCTCAAGACGGCCACCATCGCAATGATGATCGCTGCCGTGTTCAGCGGCTCGGCGGTGGCCCAACAAGCGAGCCCGGAATCGGTGTATCTATTCAGTTATTTCCGCGGCAATGGCGAAACGGGGTTGCATCTGGCCTCTAGTCATGACGGCCTGCGATGGACGGCGCTCAAAAACAATCAGTCGTTTCTCACACCCGAAATCGGCAGCAAACTGATGCGAGATCCAAGCATCGTACAAGGCCCTGACGGCACGTTTCATATGGTCTGGACCACTGGCTGGTGGGACAACGGCATCGGCGTGGCCCACTCCAAGGATCTGATCAACTGGTCGGAGCAGACCTTCCTACCGGTGATGAAGCACGAACCGGCAGCCAAAAACTGCTGGGCGCCGGAGATCTATTACGATGAGCAGACGGCAACCTACCTGATTTGTTGGGCAACGACGATTCCAGGGCGATTCCCCGAGACCGAGCATCCCGACGACGACCACAACCACCGGATGTATTACGTCGCCACCAAAGACTTCCAGACCTATACGGACACCGCCTTGTTCTACGAACCAGGCTTTAACGTGATCGATACCTTCATTATTCGCGATGCGAAGAACGATCGTTACGCGATGTTTCTGAAAAACGAAACGAAGGCTCCGCGAGCCGAAAAGAACATCCGCGTGGCCTTTTCGGAGAACGCCGCAGGCCCCTACGGCCCGGCTTCCGAACCGATTACCGGGGATTATTGGGCCGAAGGACCGGCAGCGCTGAAGGTCGGCCAACGGTGGATTGTCTATTTCGACAAGTACACCGAAGGCAGGTATGGCGCGGTGGCCTCGTCTGATCTGGAAACATGGCACGACATCTCCGATCAGGTTCACTTCCCGCGTGGAACCCGTCATGGCACCGCGTTCGAAGTGGATCCGTCGGTGCTGGAAAAACTCAATGCGGTCCCATCGAATTAAGCTGAATAGGCAGTTATCCAAGTCTCCGCGGCGTGATGCATGGCCTCCCAATCCGATCGACTGCCCATGATCACGCCGACCAGCGGCTAGACGACGTTTTCCATCGACGACCGCTTCTTCGTTCTTGGATTTCGTTTCGTCGCCATCCTGCATCATTTCGGATTCGTGAGTTGGCTGAGCGTCAGGTCGAGTGACCAGATCGATTCGTTGTCGATGTTGATGATTTCGTAGGTCAGCGTCGGATCTTCGGCCTGGGTGTCGAAGTGCAGCAATGCGAACGAGTTCTTCTCGTTGTAGCCAAACAGCAACCCGGGGGTCGAGACGACCGGATGGGTGTGGTAGTTGGTCAATCCGGCGCTCAGCAGGTCGTAAAGATCGTAGCCGTTGTCGCGGGTGATCCGGCGCGCGTCAGAGCGGTGCCGATCGCCCGAGAGCAAGGCGACTCCGGAGATGTCCTGTTCGTGAAGGAAGTCGTAAATAGCATCACGCTCGCCGGTGAACCCATCCCACGTATCCAAACCGCCTGGCGGCCCGCCTTTCGTCCCCGGCGCCCAGGGTACGGGTGATGCCAGAATCTTGAACGTTCCGCGAGAATGCTTCAGTGTCTCTTTCAGCCAGGCCAGTTGGACGGGTCCGAGCATCGATGGGTTTTCGACCTCTTTCCGCTGCCGGCCTCCTTCTTCGCGGTAGTACCGGCCGTCGAGCATGATGAAGTGGACGTCGCCCAGGTAGAAGTCGAACCAGCAGCCCGGTTGCTGCTGGCCGCCGCCATAGGCCGGGTTGTTCCAGTTCTGCCGGAACACCTCCCAGACGGGCCGTTTCCAAGACGGAACATCGATCTCCGGCCCCCCAAAGCTATCGTCCTCGCCGAAGTCGTGGTCGTCCCAGATGGCATAGACTCCGCGGCCCGCGATCAGCCGACGCCACTGCGGTTGGCTGTGTCGGCGGTAGTAGCAGTAGTGCTGCGTCATCACGTGCTTCGGGTCGTCGATGTACACGTTATCACCCAGCAACAACAGGGCTCGCGGTTCGTGCTGCTGGATCGTTTCCCACATCCGTTCGTGTTCAGCTACGTAGCCCGCACATGCACCAAACGCGACCAAGTACTGGCCCGGCGTCCCCGGCGCGGGATACGTCTGAAACGAACTGCCTTCGACCGGGATCGCTTGCCCGTCGATGGCCAGTCGATAATTGTACTCGGTATCGGGCTCCAACCCTTCGATACGCACCACGGCCGTAAAGTCTTCTTCGGCACAAGTTTGGCCTTGGCCCGACGCGATGGCAGCATCACCTTGTTTGACAACTTCGATCAACACTTCGGCTTCCCGCGCGGTTCGCACCCAAAACGACGCTGCATCCGATGTGATATGGCCGAGCATCGGGCCGTGGATCAGCATCCGATCCTGCTCGGCAGCCCACTCTGCGAAAGCCGGTGACCGGTGCAGCGGAGCCAATGCACAACGAGGACCGGCCAGCAGACGTTCGAAAGGCAGTCCGGCTTCGACGGCGCTGCGGGCGTGCCGCAGCGCCGTTTCTGCATCGCCTTGGCTGCCAGCCAGCATCGCCTGCACGAAGAAGTTCTCCGGTAACACGAATTCGACGTACCGGTCGCCCTTCCGCTCGATGGTCTCGCCAGCCCGTGCGTAGGCCCCGCGCAGACTCGACCACAATAACGCAGGATTCTCCACCACTCGGTTCAGATTCTTTTCGGCCCGACCATACTGTCCTCGTGCAATCTCACGTACCGTATTGCGATGCAGGTCGTGTTGGGCATGCACCGTGGCTGCAGATAGCAAGAACAAGCTGATCAGAACAACGACGTACCGTGTGGTGGTGCTCGCAAGCATGGATGCTGACTCCTAGATCCTCAATAGTAGATCTTCACAGCATACCAGCCATCAGCGCCGCGAACCACTGCGGAACCGGCGACCGGACGCTGGCCTGTGAAGCAGCAGATGTTCAGCGCGTGTTGAGCCGAACTGGTGCTGAAGCCTACCCCTTCGGCGCGTCCACCGCCAAAACCACCGCCCAGA
Organism: Planctomycetaceae bacterium; assembly: GCA_007695205.1. Taxonomy (GTDB): domain Bacteria; phylum Planctomycetota; class Planctomycetia; order Pirellulales; family Pirellulaceae; genus SKKK01. The sequence continues at coordinate 15,760 of REEF01000532.1, read as the reverse complement.
TGCCCCTTGAAACGCATGGCGGCCGCACGCTGTGCTTTCGCCTCGGCCACCGCCTGGGGACCACCCGAATAAACCGTCCCGGAACCTGCGGAATGTCCGGACCTCGCCCTTCGCCAAGGTCGCGCGTCCACCTCGCAAACAAACACGGTCACTAGAATCGCCGCCAGCAGAAATCGCATCATCGATCTACACTCCTTCATCCAATCGGTTTGAAAAAAATCGCGCGAAACGAACCCACGTCCGTGCGTGGTGTGATAATCGAGTCGCACATCCACAGTAGCCGAGCCCGCTGGGCCGGTGGGAGGGTCATGGTGGCCTGTGGTCGCCAAAGGTTAGGTCGGCCAGTTTATCCTGCGTAATCGTTAAAGTCTATCAGGCACAGGGAGAATTTTGGCAAAAAAATGGACCTACCGAGTCGTCTCGAGTGATCAGCGACACGACGGACGCCAGAGCGAGGGCCGCCGTTTCGATGCGCAGCGTTCGGCAACCTAACGATATCCGCCGACACTCCGGTCCGCACGTGGCGATCTCCTGATCGGAAAAACCCCCTTCAGGACCAACCATTGCTAGGATGGGGAGGGGTTTTGCTGAGGCGAGCAGCTGATGGAGCGGCTCCGAGCAACCGCCAGGATGCGCCAGCCAGAACTGGCATTCATGCGGCGCCGCAGCCAAGCATTCGGAAATGGTCCTGGGCTGGGTGATGGTCATCAGCCGGTTTCGGCCACACTGCTTGGAAGCTTCGACCACGGCACGCCGCAAACGCTGTAACGCACGATCCACGGGTTGAGCTACCCCGCGGTCGGTCTTCAAAGGGATCAACTCAGTGACACCCAACTCGACCATTTTTTCCACCAGCCACCGCTGCCGATCCCCTTTCGGCAGAGCGACGGCCAACAGCAATGGTGGACTTAGTTCGCGATCGATCTGCTGACGTTGCAGGATGAGCAGATCGACCAGCGACCGCCCTAGTGCGACGATGCGCGATGGATACTCCCAACCGCTGTCGTCGAACAGAATCACTTCGTCGCCCGGTTTGGCGCGTAGCACGCGGATCAAATGCTCCGCTTCGCTGCCTGTCAACTGTGTTCGCTCACCGACGACGGGCTCATCTACAAAGAATCTTTTGCTCATCAGGGGGACTCGCCGAGTTTTCATGAAGTCGAACGTTCGATTCTACCGATCAGAGAAACATTGCGGAATCGATGGGCAGAGGAGTTGGACGATGCAGCGATCTTATTGGAATATCAGTGAATGTCCGTTCGGGATGCAACAGCGCGACCGATATTTTTTCTTCAGTCCGACACATGACGAGGCTCTTGCCCGGCTGGGCTTCCTGGTCGAATCAGGGCAAGCATTGGGGATCCTGGCAGGTTACGAAGGCACGGGCCGCACGATGGTCTTGGAGAGGTTCGCTCGCGATATGCGTCGCCAAGGGCATTCCGTCTGCTCGATCAATCTGGTTGGATTAGACCAGCACGACTTCTTGTGGACGTTGGCTGCAGGCCTGGGTGGCAATCCGCGTGCCCACGACGAGGGGTTTTCGTTGGCTCGCCGCATCCAGGACCGATTAAGGGCCGACGCATTGACCGACCGCACGACGATCCTGATTCTGGACGATGCCGAGCAGGCTTCTCACGAGGTACTGACGCAGATCCTGCGTCTGCTGAAGACCCACTCGTGTCACCTGACTCTGATCCTGGCGATCGAATCCTCGCGGATGGCGCGACTGGGCACCGACCTGCTGCAGTTGTCCCAGTTGCGAATTCGTCTGGAGCCGTGGGATCATGAGGACATCTGTCAGTACCTGCAGACCGGTTTGGCCCAAGTCGGCTGCCAACGCACCATCTTCGAGGAATCGGCGACCGAGCGTCTTGCGGAATTGACCGACGGAATTCCCCGCTGGGTCAGTCAGTTGGCCGAGCTGGCATTGCTAGCAGCAGCCAGCCAGCACCGCCAATCCGTAGACGGTCGCATCATCGAGGAAGTCTACCAGCAGTTGAGTGCCTCGTTCGAGGAGGACCTTCAGGCGGCTACCTATTGACTTCGTCCATGCTGCGCAGCGTTGGTGCATCTTGGTCGGCCTGGATAACGGTGATGGTTTGACGGACCAGGTCGATTTGCGAGGCTAGACCTTTGGCTTCCGGATGAACCCGCAGTTGCTTTTCGAGTTCTTCCAGTCTTGGCAGGATCGACTTGGCGGCTGCGCCGTACGTCTGAAGAATCTCCAGGCAGCGGGTGATGCGATTCTGCTTACCCCAACGTTCGATTTCCATGACATCCAAGCACAGGGAGATGCCTTCCTCGATCCGGTGCTTCGCCAGGACTTCCAGGCCGCTCAAGCGGATCCCGTCCGCGAACATGATGCCGCTGGGCGCCGGTTCGACCACTGCCTGGTGAATGGCTGGCAACAGGGGTTCGATCTCCTCGTACGCCAGATTCTGGTAGACCGATCCGAGGGCTCCTCGCGCGCGTCCGTCTTCGTTGTGCAACCCGGCCTTGACCGCGGCATACAGCAGGTCGCGATCGACGCCGTCCAGCGAACGGCCCAACATCCCACCGCGACGATTGAACAATGCGAAACACAGGTAACGCTGTTGCATGCCGCGCGGATCGGCTTCGACGTCGTACTCCGCCAGCATCGTCAGCAGGTCCGGCAGCGTGGACATCGCCGGATCGCCGATACTCGCCAACGCCTCGGCCGCCTTGATGCGCAGCCAAAGATCATCGGCGCGAAGCGTTTTCTGCAACGCCGATACCGCCGGGGCGGCGCGGTCTTCCAACATGATCAATGCCTGGCACGCGCCCAGACGGGCGTGCAGGTCCGCTTCGTCCAGCATCGCGATCAACGGTGGCGTCGGGTCGCCACCGCGTCGCGCCAATTCGATGGCCGAACGTTCGCGGACGACCGGCGACCAACTTCTCAAGCCGGCGAAGAGCTGTTCTTCGCTACGTTCAGCGTACGCTTCCAGCCGCAAGCGAGGGCTCCAGCCGCGCCCGTCCTCGATCAAATTCTCCGCCGTGCTCGCGTCGACCTGCTCGATCACGCTTGGTTTCTTGCCCGTGAGGTGCAGGTTCCTGAGCGGTTGGGCATAGGCCAGCAGATACGCTCCGGTACTGTCCCAGCCGCGGTAGGAATCCGGTCGATTGGCGGGCGGACCCTGGTGTCGCCACGTTCCGTCCCAACGTCGGGCCAGATCATAGTACCAGGCGAACTCCTGCATCCAGGCACCGGTGGCTTGCGGGCCGGACAAAGCGACGCCAGGCAGGGCCCAGAGCATGTTGAAAAAGTTGCCCGTGTGCCCCTCATCACGCTCGGCGCCATGCGAGGCGACGCTCATTCGCGAGAAGAACTCGGCAGCCGGGGCATCGTCCAGCAGATGGAACATCACCGCGGCGATCCCATTCTTGCCATTGTCTTCATGCGTCTGGATCCAGGGATGATGGTCGCCGTAGGGAATGCTGCCCTTGCCCACGTAGAAGCGGACGAGTCGCGTGCTCTTCGCGATCGCTTCCTCCAGTTCCGGATCGTCAACCCCCGCCTTGCGTGCCAGGATCAGCGAAACGTTCAGAGGCACCCCGGGCGAGTTCATCATGCCGTAGCCGGCCAGCCGTCCATCGGCTTGCACGAACCGATGGCCCCACGAACCGACCTCGCTCTGCCCGCGAACGATTTCCATCGTGATGCGTTCCAAATCGGGCATCACCGTGCGATCTCCCGTAGCCAGTACGTACTCGGCCAACAGCATGTTGATGGGCCCATACCACCACGAGTGCAAATGGCGCCGGCCAGGGTCTGAATACTGCGAAGCCCACTGGACCTGTTCGCGGACCAGCGGCAGGTATTCCGGGTTGCCGCTGGCCAGCAGGGCCAACGCGTTCAGCGAGCGTTCGATCGGATTGCCGGCGTTCGGGTTCGCCTTCATCTTCCGAGCCAGTGCCTCGCAGCCCAACTCGAAGATGCGTGCCGACTTGTCACAATCGAACGGCGCGGTCCTGCTGTAGGCGCCCAGCACGGGCAACCGCAGCACAACCGTGGTCGTATGGCCCCGGCGCCAACGGAGCAATCGCAATTCCCCGTCCCCTGCTTCCGCCGCACCGATTGCTTTTCCGAACTCCGTTCGCGGATCGTACTCGAACGGCCGATCGCCGATGCCCAGGACGACATCTCCCGGCTGAAGCTCACCATCGGCCGGAGACCCCTCGTCCACTTCCGTGATATAGATCTGCCGCGCCTCGCTGGTCTCCATCCTGTTGCTGTACATCCAACCGCGCGCCCCGGTCGGGCCCAGGTTCCAGTCGTGGGTGGCTCCCTCAGGGATCTGTTCACCCCGAGTAAAATCCGGACCAGCGGTCGATCTGTCGACCTGCGTTTCATCCGCCGCAGCCTGTCCGGCGAGAACGAAAACGTTCAGCGGTTCCTGCACCGCGATTGCATTGAAAATGCAGAGCCCAACCAGTCCCACCACAACAAGCAAGTTCGTTACACGTTTCTTCATGATTTTTTCCTTCGAAAGACTACTTCAGTTCGATGACCATCGACACCGGCTGATCGCCGGGCAGTCCGATCGTACGCTGATGGGACTGGTCCGTTGCATCAACCTGCGCAGTGCCGCCGGTGACCGACAATCGGACGATCTCGGCGGGCAGTTCCAGTACCACGGTCTGCGATTGCGACGAAGTCAAGGTGACCTCGACCTTGTTCCCCTCCCAATGCAGGCTGTCGACCTGGATGGCGCCTCGGCACAAGACGCCTTCGATCCGTCCCGAGGGCCACGCACTGGGCAACGCCGGCAACAGTTGGATCGTTCCTGGTTCCGAGGCGACCAGCATCTTGATGATCACGGCCGGCATGCCGCCACTGATGTCCATGTTGAACAGCGAGCGGTGGTTGTGCATCGAGGCCAGGTTGTTCAGCCAGAACCGGTTGACCAGGTGCCTGAGGCAATGATAGGCCAGTTCGCCCTCGCCCAGACTGGTGGCGGCCTGTCCCAATTGGACCAGCCCAAACGACATGAAACCGCGTTGGTTGTCCCTCCAGTGCCTGTCCAACTTGTACTCGATGCTCTTGCGAAACGCCGCTTGCAATTCGGGGCTGTCCGCGATCTCCTCCGGCATGCCGTCGAACAGCGGATAGAGTTGCGAGCAGTGACGGTGGTTGTCGTTATTTTCCAGTCGCGGTGTCAGCCACTCCTTGATGATGCCGTTGTCGTCGATCATGTACTCGGGCATCTTGTCCAACATCGCCTGCCAGACCGGGATCTTGTCCTGGTTGCATTCCAGTTCGCGCGAAGCCGAGATCAGGTTCGTCAGCAGTTCCTTCGCGACCGCGACGTCCATCGTGGCATTGTAGGAAGCCTGCGAGTTCGAGTTGCCGGGCGTGTTTTCCGGTGACTGGGTCGGTGAAAAGATGTACGTTCCATCCGGCCCTTCGTACAGGTAGTCCTCGAAGAACACCGCCGCTTTCTCCATGAACGGCAAGGCATGTTCGGCCAGGAATTCTCGGTCGCCGGTGTAAAGGTAGTAGTCGTGGAAGAAGTGAGCCGCCCAGCCGGCGCCGCCCACCCACATGCCGCCGGCAAAGTTGGGGTTCAAGGCGTTGTTGAAGCCGTGGGTTGTCGAACGCGAAGGCAGCACGATTCCGCGAGCCCCGAACAGGTGCTGGGCGTTGATCTCCATCCACGGAACAATCGACTCGATGTACGACGTATAGGCCAACATCAATTCCGGCGTGTTGCCCATCAGTTGCGAGGCGATGGCCGAGGGCACATTGCCATTATGAGTAAAGTCGCTGGCCCAACCGGGCACGTAGGTTCCGCCCCAGACTCCCTGTAGGGTCGGCGGCAACTCGCCCGTGCTGCAGATGATGTTGTAGCGACCCGCATCAAACTGTTTCTCGATCAGCGCCCGATTGGGATTCTCGTTGGTTGACAATTCGAGCAGCTCTTCCGTCGTCCGCTGGTGGTCAGCGCCGCCGCCTAGATCCAATCGCATGCGGTTAAACAACTGGCCGTGCAACTCGGCATGGCGATCGAGCAATCCCGGGTAATCGACGGGCAGAGCTTCGAGCGTCTGCTTCATCGCCTCCATTTCCGACTTCTGTGGGTCGTAGAGCAAGCGGATGTCGACCATCAGCAGGACGCGGTCCGCGCCCGTGACGGTCAGGGTACCGTCGTCATGCGGTTCGACATTACCTCCGCTGGTCACCACCCGCGCCCCGCCCTCCAACGCGTGGATGCTGCCCGGATAGGCTTTGGTGAACCGATTGCTGTAGGTCAGCCAACCGTCGCTCGCCGTCCTGTGGATGTCCTCGATATGTTCTTCGAAGACTTGTTGGGACCGTTGGAACACGTCGGAATCCGCGTCGAACTCGTCGCTCAGGTCCCGCGGTCCAAGAGCAAGCCGGCAGTCCAGGGCGGATTGGGGCGCCGTCAGCAGCAGCACCGCCACACCGTCCGCGCGGGAAACGAACATGCGCCGCTGGAACACTCCACGATCGTCCGCCCAATGCACGGTCGCTTCCCCGGTTTGGAAATCCACCGACCGAGCATAGTCGCGCACCTCGCCCTCCGCCTGGGTGCGGATCGAAAGATCGAAGGCCGGCACGTAATAGTCCGGGTACATGAAACCGTCTTGCCCCGAAAGCTGGAACTGGAGTTCGCAGGCCTGCTTGTAGAGGCCTCGGTCGATCAGCCGACGGATCTCGAACAGGCGAACGGACTGGTCCGGCGGCATCAGCGGAGGCCCCATCGGCAAGAACAGACGCTCGTGCGAGAAAATCACCCGCTCGTCCAACGGGCGGCTCAGCGCGTTCGCGCCGATCGTGCCGTTGCCGCAGATCAGGCCTTCTTCCCACGTTTGGGCCGGTTGCGAGCTGATAAAACCACGCTGCGGAACCGGCAAACGTTCCGTAGCGTTGGAAAAAGTCGCGATCAACGATAAGCAGGCAGGAAAGATGATCCGTTTCATGATTCGTATTCTCCCATTTGTGTTTTCTGTACCAAGGTTTTCATGTCGGTATTGCGATCACCCACGAACACGGTTTCTTCGGTGATCACCACGATCAGATCATCCGCGGCCACGACCACCTGTTGATCTGTGTTGGCCAGGACGATGTTTCGTTTGCCGGGCACCGACGTTCTGCCCGTGACAAGATTCTCGCCGCGTTGCTCGCCAATTCTACTCGCCAATGCTGCGTGGGTTCCCATGTCTTCCCAGCGGCAGGGCAGCAGGATGCTGCAGGCATTGTGGGTCTTCTGCATGACCCGATAATCGATCGAGCCTTGGGGCATTTGGGGATACAGGTCGGCCAAGATCTGCTCGCGCGCCGACGTATTCCAGGCTCGGCCGATCCGAGCCAGCAACTCGGTTGCCTCCGGCAGGTGCGTGTCGATCTCCGTCAGGATCGTTTCCGCCTTCCAGGCAAACTGCCCGGAATTCCAGCAATATCCCCCCCCTTCCATGTACTGCCGAGCGAGTTGTAGTTCGGGCTTCTCCGTGAAAGCGGTGATCTTTCGTACTTCGCAGCTTGGAAAGTCGACGGTTTCCCCCAGCTTCTGCCAGCCGACCAGCGTGCTGGGCGAGGCAGCTTCGACGCCAAAGGCGACTAACCGATCCGGGTGCCGTTCCAAGAAAGCCGCCGCATGGGCGATGGTCGTATTGAACTCCTCTGCGGGTTCGATCATCTGATCGGCCGTCAACATGATCATGGTGGCCGCCGAGCATCGGGTCTTCAGCACGGTGGCCGCCAGACCGATGGCACTGGCCGTGTCACGCAAACAGGGCTCGAAAACGAAGTTCTCCGCAGGGATCTGGGGCAGCGTTTCTTCCGCTATCGCACGATATGCGGCGCTGGTCATGATGATGATACGATCCTCCGAGACGGTTCCGCGCAGCTTGTCGACGGTCAATTCGATCAGAGACCGGCCCCCGAACAGCTTCAGGAATTGCTTCGGTCTGTCCCGGCTGCTCAACGGCCAGAGACGCGATCCGCCACCTCCAGCCATGACCACCGCATAACAATTGTCGCTCAACATCTCTTCACCTAACCCAGGTTGACCTTGATTGGGAAACCTCCCGGCACGGGTTCCGAAGATGCCACGTAGATATATCCGACGCCACAGCCCGAGGGCATGGCGCCGGGGTACTTACGTTGATAATAGCGCAGCCGCCGCATGACAGGCTCCGTGATCGTCGGATGCTCGAAAATGGCAGGCAGCATCTTCCGCCAGGCAGACGAGCACAGATTGAACGAGGCGCCCAGCGCGTCCACGTCGCGGTTCTTGATCGCCGCAAAGCAGTCCTGGCCGGACTTCCCGAGCTGATGGACCACCTGCTTGGTCGCAAATCGACCGCCGTCGAATGGATTGTAGCCTTCCGGTCGCGGTCCCACGCAATCCACAATCCAAAAATGGCGTTCCAACCACCGAGCGATACGCACGCTGACAAGCGAAGTCACGGTCTTCGGCAGCACACCGTTGTGATGGCGGAAATCGTAATGCAGCAGGTTGATACCCGGATACACCGACCCCCAAGCGTCCTGCGATCCACCGATGGGTACTTTTCGTTCGTTTTCCCGGTAATACAGTTCGGTCGCCAACGCATACTTGTCGGCGTCCGGCGGGATACCCTGGGGATACGCTTGCATGAGGATCTGCCGGGTGCTCGAACAGATACCGCACCGGTCATGGAATGTGACCGTCGGTTGAATCTGGACAACGACCACATACCCGTCCGCCAGGAAATTCACGAAGTTATGGTCCCCCCAACCGCCGGCAAGCGCCACGCGGTAGGGGTGAATCGAATTCGCTTTGACGCGTGACTGTTTTCCCATCAAGGATCTCCGGGGAACAACCGGGTCGGTTGTTGGACTAACGTAGGATGGCATACAGGACGGCCATCAGGACAAACAGGATCGCCGCCATGACGCGAGGATCGGTGACGGTGCCTTCCATCTTGCCTCGCAAGGCGTCCAGCGGTCGGGTCCAGCAGAGGTTGTCGATTTGTTGCTGGGACGGGGCCGGGGTCATCAGGCTGACGGCGACGTAGACCACGCTGGACATCAGGAACAGATACCAGCCGACCTGCATGAACGGGATGCCGAGTTGCTGTGCAATGACTTGCTGGGTGCCGATCAAGGGGATGTCGATGATCAAGTAGATCGAGCCGATGACCACGTTAAACAGCAGCGCGGCCATGGCTCCCTGCTTATTGCCGCGCGGCCAGAAGACGCCCCAGAGGAAGATCGTGGTGATTCCCGGTGCGAACGCCATGGGGATCTTGTTAATAGCTTCGAAGATGCTCCCGAACTTGGCGCCCTGCGTCGACCACAGCATGGCCAGAACGACCACCACGCCTGCGGTGACGCGACCGATCGATACCAACGTGGCATCCGGCGTGTCGGGCCGCAAACGCTTGACGATATCCTCGGCCGTCAGCGTGGCCGTGCTGTTCAGTGCAGCCTCGATGGTGCTCATCAGGGCCGCCAGCAACCCGGCTGCCATCAAGCCACGAATGCCCACCGGCAACAATTCCTGCATCATGACCATCAGCGTGGCATCGTTGTCGTCCCCGATTTTGTCTTGGAACAGCACGTAAGCGATCACGCCGGGCAAGACCATCAGGAAAACGGGCAGGATCTTCAGGAACCCGGCAAAGATGGCTCCGTTGCGACCGTCCCTTTCGGTCTTGGCAGCCAGGATCTTCTGGACGATCGTCTGGTCGGTACACCAGTACCAGATTCCGAGGACCGGATACCCGAACAGGATCGAGTACCAGGAGAACTCGCGAAGTCCCAGCCTGCCCGGCGCGGCGGCGTCCCGGATGGGCTGGACCATGCTGAGTTGATCGGGGCGACAGGCGGCCTGGAAATCGGCCCACGTTTCGACACCTACACTCGGCAACGCCTGGATGCCGGCAAATGTCAGGATCGCGGCGCCCAACAGCAGCAGTACCGCCTGGATCGCATCGGTGATCATCACGGCTCGCAGACCGCCGATAATGGTATAGATCGCCGTGATCAGCGAAATGGTGATGATCGACGCCACGTAGGGGATGCCAAAGAACGCCTCCAGCACCTTCGCCCCCGCGTACAGGCTGATGCCGATATGGACCAGCAGTGCGGACATCACGAAAATGCCGGCCAGAAAAGTTCGAATGCCGGTACCGTAACGCTTCTGGACGTATTCGGGCAGCGTGCTGATCCTGTTGCGAAAATAGAACGGTGCGAAGACCATCCCCAGCAGAATCAAACAGAAAGACGCCATCCACTCGAAGTTGCCGATCACCAGCCCGTCCTTGTAACCGGACGATGCCAGACCGACCAGATGAATCGTGGAAATGTTCGCACAGAACAGGCCCGTGCCGATGATGGGCCAGCGGAGCGACCGACCAGCGAGAAAGAACTGGTCGGAGGACGCATGCTTGCGATACCCGGCCAGGATGCCAACCGTCATGATGCCTAGCAGGTAGACGATGACAACGACCGTATCGATGGTGGAAATCGATCCGTTTCCCATATGGCACTCCTCCTTTCCATCGGCAATCGTCGCGTGTGCATCGGTCCCTAGCTGACGGTTCGCTTGCCGGCCTTGCGGTCCAGGTACTGCCGTTCGATCCAGGCGTAGGTCTTTGCCAGGCCTTCGCCAAGCGGCGTGTCCGGTTCCCACCCAAGGATCTGCTTGATCATCGCATTGTCGCTGTTGCGGCCAGCGACGCCCTGCGGGGCATCCAACCGGTATTCACGCCGCAGTTTGACACCACCGATTTCTTCGGCGACGCTCACCAGTTGGTTGATGGACACCAGCTCGCCGGAGCCCAGATTGATCGGCGTCGCGATCAAGTCGTCGCTGTGCATGATCAAGTCGACACCTCGGGTACAGTCGTCGATGTACATGAAGCTGCGAGTCTGTTTGCCGTCCCCCCAGATTTCGATCGAGTCGCAACCGCGGTCCTTGGCCTCGATCACCTTGCGGCAGATGGCCGCCGGCGCCTTCTCGCGACCGCCATCCCACGTGCCGAACGGGCCGTACACGTTGTGAAAGCGGCCGATCGCCGTCTGCATGCCCCGCTCGTGCCAATATTCCTGGCAGAACATCTCCGAAAACAATTTCTCCCAACCGTAACCGCGCTCGGCCATGGCTGGGTACGCGTCGGATTCCTTCAGCGCCCGCACGTCGGGATCTTCCTGCAGTTCCGTGTTGTAGACGCAAGCGCTGGACGAGAAGAAATAACGCTGGGCTCCGGCGCGACAAGCGGCTTCGATCATGTGCGTGTTGATCAGAACGCTGCGGAGGCATTCGATTCGAAACCGTTCGATGAAGCCCATCCCGCCCATATCGGCAGCCAGGTTGTAGACCTCGGTCGCATTTTCACAGGCTCTGCGGCAATTCGCCTCGTCGCTCAAATCCAGGCACAAACACTCCACGTTCGGAACTCGCTGGTACCATTCAGGCAGCGGTTTCTTGTCCACGGCACGAATCCGCGTCAAGCCGCGATCGGCAAAGTACTTGACCAGCGCTCCGCCGATGAATCCCCCGGCGCCGGCCACGACGATCAGCCCAGCCTTTTGAGTATCGCTCACGTTGATCTCCCGCATGCAAAAACGAACATGACTTGCCTCGATTCTACGGCCAATCCCGGAAAATGCATCTCCATTTATGGCAAAATAACCGCCATCTTTGGAATCGTCTTCGGTCGCCCAGCTTGAACCGGTGTTGGGCCAACGCTCGTGCGTTCTCCAAGCTTTTCTCAAAGCACTTATGAGACACCGCACCACAAGTGCCATTCGCATGTTGCCAAATACAGCATTTATGTTATAATTGGCAACATGAATGAAACTCGATTACCGATTGCCGAGCAGATCCAAACGATGACGGCCAAGTTGCTGGCGACGCAGCCGGTCGGATACCGACTTTGTCTGATCGGCGGTTTCCGTTACCGCTTGCTGGATGCCAGTTGCCGGGCCTCGATTGACCTGGACTATCACTGGGAGGGAGATTTGGATCGTAAGCAAGCGGAAATCACCGAAGTGCTTCGCAAGCGTCTGCTTCCGGAGGTTCAACGGCGAACCGGTTACGACGGGACCATCCGCCCGGCGGGCGGTCCCGATGCGGATTCTCCCGCCGTACGAACGATCGAGATGGCCTTTTATCGAGCATCGGAGCCAGGGAGCCGGATGGAGATCCCATTGGAGATCACACGGATTCCGCGATTCGATCCGCCGGTTGTGCGAACGATCACGGGCGCGGTCTTCTTGACGGTTTCGGATGCGGACATGATCGAAAGCAAGATCTTGGCGCTGTTGAATCGAGTTTTCACACAGGCCCGCGATATCCTGGATATATTTCTGTTCCAGGATCGTTTGCCGGTAGACGCCAACAAGCGATTGTCGCAGAAGTTGGCAGACTTGCAGCTTTCGCCGGAGGACGTAACTGAGCGGCTGCGACGATTGCGGGCCGCCCGAGCTGTACATTTACGGGAGATCGAGCAAATTCTGGCGACTCAGGTCGATGCACCGGTGGCTGCTAATCTGCGGGCGGCAGGCGGCGCAAGGATGATTTGGGACCAAGTGCTCGATCGCCTGCTGGACCGGTTCATCGTTGGAGAGGAATCGCCGTGAAGGCCAGTGTTTGGCAAACGTTCTTCCAGCAGCAGCGGGACCAGCACGGCAAGGTGCTGTTCACCGTGACGGAATTGGCCAACGTGGCGGGGATTTCGCCGGCAGCCCTGAATGTCGAGTTGGCTCGATTGCGCCAGCGTGGGGTGGTGGTGAAGTACGCGCACGGGTTGTACGGGCTGCCGGGTGCGGTGAGCGTCGAGACGTTATTGCCGGCCATCGATTCCCATGCGTACATCACCGCGCACTACGCACTGTACACGCACCATTTGGTCACCCAGGTGCCCACGGTCATCACGTGCTTCACGGATCGAAGAAGTCCCCGTGCGCGAGAGCGCAGCACGCCCGTCGGGCGACTGGAGTTTGTTTGCGTGCAGAGCCGCGTCTACGCTCCGCCGCCGGATCGACCGGTGGCGTCGCCAAGCCAGGCATTATGCGACTACGTCTATCGTTCGCGACGGCAGGGAGTCCGCCCGGAGAACCTGGTGACCTTCCGTCAACTCCACCGCCTGGACTCAACGGAACTGACGACCGTGCTGGCCCGCTACCCACTGACCGTCCGGCAGCACGTGGAGCGAATCCGCAGCAATATTCCGGCACTTGGTTCACCCTAATCTCTGCCCTCATCTTTCACCTAACCCGAATCCCGAGTCTGACCCCAACGCAACTCAACAATCCGTCTCGGTCCACGGGGGTTTCGACTTCTTCAAGCGGATAAACTTGATAGGTCCCTTGATTTTGATTAATCAAACGTCCTTCGTACAGCCGCCCATCCAACCAACCCCTTTCCGTTGTGTCCAGTAGGGACCGCTGGAAACGACTCTCGATGGATGGCAGAATAACCGCCATACTTGGAAACGTCGCCGGTCGTCGTGGAAGCGATCAACGGAGGAGTCGATGCACAATTCGCCCCGAATTATCTTGCTGCTGGAAGCGACGCGGGGGTTCGATCGGGGGTTGCTCTCCGGAGTTGCACGATACTCGGCGCTGAACGGACCGTGGACGTTCTATCGCCGACCGCACGGGTATTTAAAGTCGAAACCGCGACTCGACCTGAAAGAACTCGAAGCCTGGAAGCCGGATGGTGGAATCGCTCCCGTGACCCAACTCGACGAACTCTCGCGTCTGCACGTGCCGCTGATCGGCTACGACGTGAACGAGTATTCCGGATCGGTGCCTTGCGTTTTGTCCGAAGACTTCGAAGCGGGAAGACTGGCGGCCCGACACCTGCTGGACCTGGGCCATCGCCATTTCGCTTTTTGCGGATACAGCGGAATCCGCTGGTCACGCGAACGCTGCCAGGCGTTCTGCGAGCTGGTGGAACGAGCCGGATGTTCTGTCGCCGTCTACCGGCCGCTCGGTCGCAGACCGATGGCCTGGGCAAAAGAAGAGGCCCATGTCCGGCACTGGTTGGAAACGTTGCCCAAGCCGATCGGCATGCTATGCGCGAACGATGACCAAGCGGCTTCGATCCTGGAAACGTGTCATGGTTTGGGCTACGGCGTGCCGGAAGACGTGTCGGTTATCGGAGTGGACGACGACCAGCACGTCTGCGAGTTGCAGAATCCGCCGCTGTCGAGCGTCCGGATGGCGTCGGAACAAGCCGGCTATCAGGCGGCCGCTCTGCTGGAGCGAATGATGGTCGGCCGCGAGCAGGCCTCTGGCCAGCGGATCATGGCGCACGCGACGGGAGTGACCGCGCGCCAGTCAACCAACGTCCTGATGGTTCGTCATGCGGATGTCAGAAAGGCTGTTCGCTTCATCCGCGAGAACGCGGGCCGCCCCATCCGAGTATCGGATATCGTCAAAGCTACCAGTCTCTCCCATCGCACGCTGAACGATCTGTTTCATGCCGAGCTGGGTTGCTCGATCATGAAGCAGTTGACCAACGTGCGAATCGCCTACATCTCCCGTCTGTTGACCGAAACGAAGATGCGGATCCATGAAATCGCGACCACGGTCGGCTATGAAGACGATCGCCACTTCGCTCGCTACTTCAAACGAACTACCGGGCTGACCCCACAAGCCTATCGCCGAAAGCACTCGCCCCCCTAGCTTAGGAACGATCAGCGCTGCCGCGGCAGCGGACGTGCCTTGTTCAACAGGTCCGCCATCGCCCATCCCAACGCGTTCCCGACCTCCATGTAGGTTTCGGCATTGTGGTTGTAGTGATGGCCAGCACCGCTTGGCGACACAGCCGAGTCTCTCCAGAAATCCCTGGCTTCCACGGTTCTCACATTATCGGCAAACGCCGGGTACTTGCCGCTGTCGCCGCTAACAGCAAGTTGAGCGTCGGCGACCGTCAGGCCGTGGCCCGCCAAATCCCATCCATTGAAAGCGATGGTGGCGAGCACGAATTTGGCTTGGGGCGCGTTGAAATCCTCCCGCAAGGTCTTGATGAAATGCACCAGGTTCTGCTCATACCGGCTGGCATGAGCCGCGTTCTGATCCTTATGCCCCTGCCAGAAGACAAAACCGGCGACCTCGTAGCCCTGCCCCTGGTAGTCCGGGTAGTATTCGGCCAGCTTGTTCAGTACTTCTTTGGCATTGGTGGTATCGGTGTCGTACTGCTTGCCGGCGTACCACTCGATTGGCTGCGGGGTGGTCCCTTTGTCCCACGACAACGGGGATTCTTTATAGCCGGCGTAGATCTTGCCCTCGAACTCGAACGGTTCACTGCCCGGCGGCAGCAGGTCCCAGCCCAAACTGCGATTGCCGATACATGCCTTGAGGATCAGTACCGGTTCGTCATGGATGGAACCCATGATGTGACCGAATTGCAGTTCCACACCGATATGTCGACCCTGAACCGTAAGCGGGTGCTGCCGATTGCCGACCGTGGTCTGAACATAGTGGACGTCGTTGCGAATGGTCCAATTTCCCTGGTCGTCGATCAGATGCGGATACCGGCCTTCCCTCTTGGTCAGATACTTCAGCGTTCCTGGCTGATCTTCCGGCGCGACCCTGCCAAAGCCCAGCATATTGGACTGGCCCATCAGGATGAATACCTGCACAGGCTGGCTCGGATCGGCCGGCTTGCCGTCCGGCTTCGGCAGTTGGTCAGGGATTCTCGTCTGACCGGTCGGAACGCCTGATGATTGGCCTTGCATCAACGGGAGTAACGCTTCGGCGAAGGCCTTGCCGATC
>REEF01000931.1 GCA_007695205.1 Planctomycetaceae bacterium | reverse complement strand
CCGAGGGCATGCGGGGCCACCAGTACGATCGTCCGCCCATGCCTTCCGTATGGGCTCGCAAGCATGGTGACGGCCGTGTCTATTACAACTCGCTGGGGCATCGCGAGGATGTCTGAACGAATCCCCTGTTCCAGAAGATGTTGATGGCTGGTTTTTCCTGGACGATGGTCGCCCGCTCGAACCGCAGTTACAGCGGCCAGGCAATCACCCGCATAGGCGCTTGCTGAATGCTTCATTTTGTGTCCCCGTTTCCAATCTCGATGGTCGCCAACCTACTGTGCGTCGCTACGACGGACGGGATGTTGCTGTTTGGAATCAAAGGTTGTCTCGTCGCAGACTTTCTCTCGTGCAACCCGCGCGGAAATTGTCCAGGACTTCAGTTTGGGTCAGGCTGCGGCTATAGATGGCGACCAGGTGATAGACGCCTTCCCAGGTCCGGTTGCGGGTGAACTCGTTGCCCAAGGCCAGATGGAAAGTGGCGTCCCAATTCGAAAAGTCGCCACCGCGGACCTCCTGACTCCGCAAGATGCTGTCGACGTACAACCGCTCCGTGCCGTCACGGCTGCGGGTAAAGACCACGTGGGTCAAATCGGCCACAGTGGTTTGGTCCGGGCTGTAGATGGCCGGTTCGCCATTGCCGTCCTTCTCGGTCGTTCGCAGGCGAGCGGCAAAACGGGCATGGTTCGCAGGCGGCGTTTCCAATTGGCTGCCTTGGCCCAACGCAAAGTTGCGGTGATTGGTGTTCTCGGACAACGTCACGATCCGCGCCGGTCCGGACTGCTCGACGCGGGCCGGTGTGACCCAAGCTTCGATCGTCAGTTCGTCGCTGGCCTGGCAGGCTTCAACGATCTTCTCGGCTGGTTGCGGAGAACTGAGCATCGCTCCGCCCGTGACCTGCAATCCGCCGGACGGCAGCCAATCGAACCCTTCGTCCGATTCCGCTTCCAAGTCCAACGACGGCTCGAATCCGGATCGGTCAAGCACCGTCGTTCCCCGGCCCTCGTCGAAGCGGTACAAGGCAACAAGCGACTCGGTGATCCGCCCCGGCAGCGGCTGGGCGACGAGCGGCGTGCCAGGCGCCGCGACCGCAAACTGCCCCTCAGAAACGAGGACTGCCGCGCGATCGGCGCTGCGCGTCAGGCGGACGCGGCCCTCGATCACGTCCAGACGCGTTTCCGCCGGCGCCGCGGCCAGCAAAAATCGCGTGCCCAGCACGCGGGCTTGCGCTTGGGGGGTGGATGCCTCCAGCGCCGCTCCCTCGGCTTGCTTCGGCACATGCGCGACGAGCGCCCCAGTTTGCAGAACGAGCCTTTTCGTCAGCCCGCGGCCTGTCTGAAACGTGGTGGCGGACTGCGGGCCAAAGATCAGCCGCGTCCTGTCGGCATACTCCACCGAGACGGCGGCGCCGGCGGGAACGACCAGGCGGTCGCCCGCTGCCAGCTTCCACCCGGCCCGAGCCGGCAGCGCTTGTTCACCACGCTGGACCACGACCCCTTCGTCCGCCTGCGACACTCGAGCGTCAACCGGCGTGCTGCCCATCGGTTGGTGGTACAGCACTCCGACGCCAATCAACGCCAACAAGCTGGCGGCTAAGGCCATCCGGACGAACGGGCGCGCGGACGGTCGGCGTTCAGGTTTCCGTCGCTCGACGACACGAACCGGTTCCGGTTGCGGTTCCGACCGGCCGACCAGTTCGCGGATCTTGGCCATCGTCTGCGGCGCCACGTCGAAGCGGCTCCGCCGACCGAGCAAGGCCGCTTCCAGGTCCAGCAGCGAAGCGTGACAACGCAGGGCCTGGGGATCGTCCGCCAGCAAACGCTCGAGTTCGGCGAACTCGGCGTCGCTGATTTCTTCGTCGATCAGTTTCAAGGTAAGTTCTTCGATACGATTCATGAGTCACCCTGCCGGGCCATTCCCCGCTCGATACACTCCCGCAACTGGACGCGCACGCGCAACACCAGATTGCGCAAGGCGCCAGCGGTGGTGTTCATCCTGGCAGCCATCGTGCTGTAATCCAACCGCTCCTGATAACGCAGGCGAATCGCCCGAGCCGCCTTGTGCGGCAAACGCCGCATGCACTCATGCAGAGCCTGCTGCATGGACTCCTCCAACTCCACCGCCCGTTCGTCATCCTCCCACCGCTGACTCACCAACTCCGCATAAACCTTCAACCGCCGTTCGTATCGGGCGTTGTGCCGCAAATGCTCGCGCACCGCGTTGCGGGCGATCGTCCGCAACCAAGCCCCGAAATCCCGGCCCAACTCGAAATCCGCCAGATGCAGAAACGCATTCACAAACACTTGCTGAACCAGGTCTTCCGTCTGGCTCCGGTCGTACAACGTGAAACTGACGATCCGCAACACGTCTCGCTGATAACGGTTCACAATCTCTTGGTAGTAGTCCGTATTCTCTGCCCGGACGAGTTGGACTAATTCGTCCGTCGTCAGATCGCAGCCCGTCTGTGAATTCCTGCTTCCCACCGATCTGTCACCTTATCTGTATGCCGAGTCCCGTGGAATGTAACCAAAATTCTTTCGGGTCGACACCACCAACCTGGGGCGATCAGCACGGCACGGACGATTTTTCCAGATTTTCTGACACATTCGTGGACTCGCGGCATATTGAATTCCGGACACGCGGAAACCGGAACTTCCGCGGCCGTTTCGGAACAGATGCGAGAGGAGCAAAATCATGAAGCTACAGACGGTTCAACACGCCGACGGCAGTCTCGAGATCCAGCGCAAATTGTCGCTCGATTGGCTGCAAAACTGCCAAGACGGCGATCCGCTGTTGTACGAATCGAGTATCGTGTGGCTGGAGGATACTGCCATGCTGCCTTACGTGCGCGAGATGACCGTGCCCCAGTGCAAGAGTCGCCGAGGCCCGTTGCGTCAGGGGAGCGGAGGGCGTATCGTCGGCTATTCGACGCTGCAAGCCGATGCGCCGGCCGACCGATCCAGCGGCATGTTTACGCGCCGGGTCTTCTACCTGAAGGACTCCGACAGCCATGCCTCGCGGATCGCCGGACACCGATTGCCCGCCAACGCAGTAGATCCGCGAAGCGTTCTCCCTGGGGCTGCCAGTCAGTCGCCCAGCGAGGCCCCGGTGACCAGCGAACCCTTGCTGACGTCCCCGGCATGCGGTACGGTAGAACCTCGAACCGCGCGACCGCCTCGCCGCCGTGGCGACAGCGTTGTGCTCGAGTGGCTGGCCGTTGCAAAGGACCAGACGCTGGGAGAGCGCTCAGACGTGAACCGTTCTCGATTCGTGTGACATTTTTCGCAGGCTGGTGGTATGAACGGAACTGACGACCGCCCAGAAAATCAGTCAAATCCCCTATCAATCAATCAGGAAATCGCATGAGACTCAGGAAATCCACTTTCGGCAAGAGCTTTCCGCGCATTTGTGTTGCCGGCGTCATGGTTTCGGCGCTGCTGGCTTTGCTGGCCGTCGGAACGGGGCAGGTGCTGGCCGCCGATTTCTACGTGGGCGGCGATGGCGCCTCGGACCGCAACCCGGGTACGGCGTCTGAACCTTTTGCGACGATCCAGAAGGCGGCCAGCGTGGCGGCGGCTGGCGATTTCGTCAACATCCGCTCCGGCATCTACCGGGAGACGGTCGTGCCCGCCAACTCCGGGGCGTCGGGCCAACCTGTCACGTTTCAGCCGGATGGAGACGCCGAGGTTACGGTGAGCGGAGCCGACCTAATCGACGGCAACTGGACCGTGTACAGCGGCCAGATCTATCAGACGGCCATCGCCCTGCCGCTGACAGGATATGGCGAACAGATCACCGGCAACGCAACGCTATTGGCCAATCAGGTTTTTGTCGACGGCAAGATGATGATTGAAGCCCGGTGGCCGAACCTAGCCGATTCGGATGACCTGTTGAACCGGGCGGATTTCCGCCCCATCGCGAACGATGCCTGGACGGCCGGGTCGGGCGGGACCAACGCGATACTCCGGGATGCGGGTATCCCGGAGATTCCGGGTGGCTGGGCCGGGGGCACGATCTGGTACATCGGCTGGTACGTGCCCCAGACTAGCACGATCGCGGCCTCGTCGGCCGGGCAGGTCGAGTTTCCTTCCAACGCCTCGGAGAGGTTTCGCGACTCCTATTACCTGACGGGAAAGCTGGGCGCGTTGGATGCCGAGAAGGAGTGGTTCTACGACGGGAGCAAGCTGTATCTCTGGGCGCCCGGCGGAGGCGCGCCGGCGCATGTGGAGGTCAAGCGGCGGAACGATGCTTTTGACCTCCGCGGGAAATCGAACATCACGATCAGGAATCTCGGCGTGTTTGCGGCCACGATCACGACGGACGCCACCAGCGCGGACATCACGCTGGACGGGATCAGGGCCAAGTATATCAGCCACTTTGTGACCCTGCCGGCAAAGGACGTGATCTATTCCCACTCCGATGATAGCGGCATCCGGCTGATGGGGTCCAACAATGTCATTCGGAACAGCATCATCGAATACAGCGCGGGGCATGGGATCGTGCTGGGGGGCGAGGGGTGCGTGGCCGACAACAACCTGATCCATGATATCTCCTATGGCGGAACCTATTGCTGCGCCATCTTTCCCGCGCCCGGCAGCGCGCGCAATACGATTATCCGCAACACGATCTTTCGGACCGGGCGCTCGGCCATCGACATGGTCTACGGCAACAAGGAGATCGCCTACAACGACATATACGAGTTCGGGCTGCTCAACACCGACCTGGGCGCCATCTATTCGGCCCGGAATACCGACCTGACCGGCACGCGCATCCACCACAACTGGATTCACGACGCCGGCAACGACAAGGCCCACGCGTTCCCTGTCGGGGCCGCGATCTACTTCGATCAGAACGCCAAGCCGGCGCAGATCGACCACAACGTGTTCTGGAACAACCACATGAACGATGTGCGGTTGGAACAGGCCAAGCCCCCGTTTCACCGGGTCTTCAACAATACCATGGCGTCCACGGACATCACATACTGGTTCGCTTTCCATTCCTATCCCGGCGGCACTCCCGAGAACCTCAATAACAACATCTACCGTGCGCCGATCCGGCCCGACAACCCGGGAACCAACGAATTGACCGCCGCGACGGATCCGGAGTTTACGAACGCCGGCGAGGGAGGGCTGAAGTTCCGCCTGCGACCGGACTCGCCCGGCATCGACCGCGGGTCAGTGATCCCGGGCGTGACTGACGGATATGTTGGCAGCGCTCCCGATATAGGCGCCT
>REEF01000927.1 GCA_007695205.1 Planctomycetaceae bacterium | reverse complement strand
TTGGCCCCGCGCGGCGCGGGGCCCCCACCGCCACCGGGGGGGGGTGGCGTTTGCGGCCGACGTGGGCCCACGTTGAACACGCTTTCCCGAAAACGACTCCCGACCCCTTCAGCAAAACGCGATCCTAATTCATCTGCTGATCCTTCACGCTATCCAATTACGTCGCTGCTGCCACCCAAGGAAACACCCCCCGTTTTATCGGTCTTGGCAGCGGGCCATGGATCAATCATATTCATGAATATAGATTGATTGATAGCGGCCTGCCTTTGGGGGGTCGAATCTTGTTGATGGCGAGGAGGGTTTCATGAGTCGGGTTCGCATGTTGGCTCGCTGCGTAATCTTCTGCGGCTTGCTGTTTTTCGGCTTGCTGTCTTTTGGCTGGTTGTCACCATCTTGGGCAGAAGAGTCGACCATCGACTTCCGTCGCGACATTCGTCCCATCTTGTCGGACAAGTGCTATGCCTGCCACGGTCCGGACAGCCATTCGCGAGCCGGAGGTTTTCGGCTGGATCAGCAGGAAAGCGCGCTGGGCACGGCCGATTCGGGCGAGCATCCGATCGTTCCGGGCGATCCGGAAGCCAGCGAGGTGTATCGGCGTCTGGTCAGCGAATACGACTTCATGCGGATGCCACCGGACGAGACGAACAAGCCGATGACGGCCGCGGAGATCGAGGCGATTCGGAAATGGATCGAGCAGGGAGCAACGTGGCAGGAACACTGGTCGCTGATCGTACCCGAGCGCTCGCCGGTGCCCGATGTCGAGGACTCGTCGTGGGCGCGACAGCCGATGGACCATTTCATCCTGCAACGCTTGGAACGTGAAGGATTGGAACCACGTCCCGAGGCGGATCCAGCGACGTTGATTCGCCGGGTCACTTTCGATCTGACCGGTCTGCCGCCGACGGTCGAGCAGTTGGAGGCCTTTCTGGCCGATTCGTCGCCCGACGCCTACGAACGCGTGGTGGACCGCCTGCTTCAGTCGCCCCATTTTGGCGAGCACATGGCGCGTTTCTGGCTGGACGCCGCCCGCTACGGCGACACCCACGGTTTGCACCTGGACAATTACCGTGAGATGTGGCCCTACCGGGACTGGGTGGTCGACGCCTTTAACCGCAATCTGTCTTACGACCAGTTCGTGATGGAACAACTGGCCGGTGACCTGTTGCCCGAAGCCACGTTGGATCAGCTTGTGGCGACGGGCTTCAATCGATGTCACGTCACGACGAACGAAGGCGGCTCGATCGTCGAAGAGGTCCGCACGCGAAACGTGATCGATCGCGTGGTGACGACGGGCACGGTGTTCATGGGGATGACGTTCGACTGTACCCGCTGCCACGACCACAAGTACGATCCGTTGACCATGGAAGACTTCTACTCGATGGTCGCATTCTTCAACAGCATCGACGGCAACCCGATGGATGGGAACCGCAAAGACCCTGCGCCGGTGGTCTCGGTGCTGACCGAAGATCAGAAGTCGCAAATTGCGAAACTCCGGGCGAAGATCGAATCCGTTCGGGAACAGATCCAGCAACGAGTGAGCGACTACGAGTACGTCGAGCCGTCCGAGCCGTCCGAGCCGAAGTTGGCCGAACCGGTCGAGTTTGTATGGATCGATGGCAAAGTGCCGGAGGGAGCCAAGGCCGAAGGCGGATGGGAGTTCGTCGATGCTCCGGGTCAAAGCGACCAGAAAGCATCGAAACGCAGCGATGCGGGACGGAGCCAGCACTTGTTCACGGGGGCCAGTCAGCCGCTACGTGTCGCCGAGGGCGATCGGTTGTTCGCGCATGTCTACCTGGACCCGGATAATCCGCCGAAACAGATCATGCTGCAGTTCAACGCCGGATCCTGGAACCACCGCGCTTTCTGGGGCGAGAACCTGATCGATTGGGGCGAACTGGACACGCCCAGTCGCCGCAACCTGGGGGCGTTGCCCGAGGCGGGGACTTGGACGAAGCTGGAAGTGCCTGCGGACCAGGTCGGTTTGAATCCCGGCATGCAGATCAACGGATGGGCGTTCACGCAATTCGATGGCACCGTGTACTGGGGCCAGGCCGGGATCGTCAGCACGGCGGACCAGCAACCGGTCTACGATTCGCTGGTGATCTGGTGGCGCGACCAACGCCAGGCCGATGGTGGCGAATTACCCGATCCGATCAAGCAACTGGCAGGCATCGACGAGGAACAGTTGACGGACGATCAACGAGCCCAGATCCGCGATTATTTCGTCCAGTGGGTTCTGGACGACACGCGAGCGATCTTCACGCCGCTGCACGAGCAGATCGACCAGGCGTCCCAGCAGATCGAACAGATCGAGAAGAGCGCGGCCACCACGCTGGTCTTTCGAGAAGCCAAATCGCCTCGGCCCGCTCACGTGCTGAACCGCGGCGAGTACGACCAGCCGCTGCACGAGGTACCACGTGCGACGCCGGCGGCTTTGCCACCGATGCCCGAAGATGCCCCGTTGGACCGCCTGGGATTGGCTCAGTGGATGCTATTGCCGGAGCATCCGCTGACGGCTCGAGTCCAGGTCAATCGTTTATGGGCCCAGGTCTTCGGCACCGGGTTGGTCAAGACGGCGGACGATTTCGGTTCCCAAGGCGAAATGCCCAGTCACCCGGAACTATTGGACTGGCTGGCTGTTGAGTTGCGCGAAAGCGGCTGGGACATGAAAGCCATGCTCAGGATGCTGGTCACATCGGCTACCTATCGACAATGCTCGCGGTCGACCCCGGATCTGGTGCGACGCGACCCGGAAAACCGCCTGTTGGCTCGCGGGCCGCGGTTCCGGTTGGACGCGGAAATGCTGCGAGACCAGGCGTTGGCGGTCAGCGGGTTGCTGGTTCCCAAGATGGGCGGCCCCAGCGTCAAACCGCCTCAACCCGATGGGCTCTGGTTCGCCGTGGGGTACAGCGGTTCGGATACGGTACGGTTTTCCCAGGACCACGGGCCGGACAAAGTCCATCGTCGAACGCTGTACACGTTCATCAAACGCACAGCCCCGCCGCCTCAGATGAGCACTTTTGACGGTCCATCACGCGAGGCTTGTACCGTACGCCGCGAACGGACCAATACGCCCCTGCAAGCCCTGCTGCTGCTGAACGACCCGCAGTATTTCGAGGCGGCTCGAGCGTTGGGGCAACGTATCCTGCGCGATGGTGGATCGACGGTGGAAGAAAAAGCCAAGACCATGTTCCAGATCTGCACCGCTCGTCTGCCAAACGATGCGGAACTCGCCGAGCTGGTGCAGTTATACGAAGACAATGTCCGGATCTACCAGGAGGATCCCGACGCCGCCGGGCAACTGCTGGCGGTCGGCGAATCGGACCCGGACGACTCGCTAGATCCGATCCAGTCGGCTGCGTGGACCGTGGTCGCCAACACGCTGCTGAACCTGGACGAAGTACTGACCAAGAACTGAACTTTCCATTCTGGAGCCGACTCCATGAATCCTACGCAAGAGTTTTTCCATTCCATCACGCGTCGTCATTTCTTCCGCCGTGCGGGTATGGGGCTGGGCACCGCCGCCGCCGCGTCGTTGTTGGGACCGGCCACCCTGTTGGGCGACCAGAACGAATCGGATACTGCCGGCGGATTGCCGGGGCTGCCGCACTTTACGCCGACGGCCAAGCGAGCCATCTTCCTGTTCATGGCGGGCGGTCCGTCCCAAATGGATATGCTGGACTACAAACCGCAGATGGACGAGTTTTACGACAAGGACCTACCCGAATCGATCCGGCAAGGTCAGCGGCTGACCACGATGACCTCCGGTCAGTCCCGTTTCCCGATCGCTCCGTCGAAATACAAGTTCCAGCAGTACGGAGAGAGCGGCGCGTGGGTCAGCGAGCTGCTGCCGCACACGGCCAAAATGGTCGACGATCTGGCGATCATCAAAACCATGCAGACCGAGGCCATTAACCATGATCCGGCGATCACCTACATCTGCACCGGTCATGAATTGCCGGGTCGCGCCAGCCTGGGGTCGTGGCTCAGCTACGGACTGGGCACGCTGAACGAAAATCTGCCCGCGTTTGTGGTCATGACCGCCAGTTGGACGGGGCGACAAGAGGCACAAGCGCTGTACAACCGGTTATGGGGTTCGGGCTTTTTGCCCAGCAAGCACCAGGGCGTCGCGTTGCGCAGCCAGGGCGACCCCGTGCTGTTCCTCTCCAATCCGCCCGGTATGGCCCCGACAACCAGACGGCGCATGCTCGATTCGCTGGCCCGGTTGAACGAAGCAACCTTCGACACCTGGGGCGACCCGGAAACGCAGGCACGGATCGCTCAATACGAAATGGCCTTCCGCATGCAGACCTCGGTCCCCGAACTGGCAGATATCCGCGATGAACCGCAACACGTGCTGGACATGTACGGTCCCGACGTGAACACACCGGGGACGTTCGCCGCCAGTTGCCTGCTGGCGCGTCGCATGGCCGAACGCGATGTGCGATTCGTCCAGATTTTCCATCGCGGCTGGGACCAGCATGCCAACGTGGCCGGCGATCTGCCCAAACAGTGCCGCGACGTCGACCAACCCTGTTGGGCGTTGATCCAGGATCTGAAGCAGCGAGGCCTGCTGGACGATACGTTGGTGGTCTGGGGCGGCGAATTTGGGCGAACCATCTACTGCCAGGGCAAGCTGACCAAGGAAAACTATGGCCGGGACCACCATCCACGCTGTTTCCCCGTCTGGTTGGCCGGTGGCGGTATCAAGCCCGGAATCGTTCATGGCGAAACCGACGACTTCAGCTACAACGTCACCGAAAACCCCGTACACATCCACGACCTGAACGCCACGATCCTGCACTGCCTGGGCATCGACCACCGCCGGTTTTCGGTCCGAGTCCAAGGCCTGGATGTGCGTTTGACCGGCGTCGAAGAACAACGCCCGGTCAAAGCCATTTTGGCCTGACCACGAACCAGACGGGATAGGCGAAGGGGTCGGGATTCGTGTTCGGTGAAGCCGATCTCGGAAGCCCTGCTCGACCAATCCATCCTGGCCGGTGTGGTGAACATCGCCAAGAGCGAGATCTTATTCCAGACGGGCCTCGACCCACGGGTTCCGGCCAACGAATTAAGCGGAGCGACGAGGGATCGCCTGTTGGAATCGATTCGTCAGGTCTTGTGGGCCAGCTATCATGCCGATGGCCGGTGGGTGTGCCAAGCCTACCACCGGCAGAGCCAGCGTTGTAAGATCTGCAACAGCGTGATTCGGATGGTAAAACTGGCTCCGTC
>REEF01000899.1 GCA_007695205.1 Planctomycetaceae bacterium | reverse complement strand
CGAACATCACAGTACCATTTACTGGGCATGGTGAACGTCAGTCCTTTCTTGCAATGAGGAAGCAAACAGTAGCTCGATCAAAACACCTCGTCCGCACCAACAAACAACCAGTTCGGATCTAGGACGGGCGGAACATGCGTCGCAGCGCCTCCTCCGCCGCTTCCTTCGAATCTTCGGCCTGCTGGGTGGGTGGTTCCCGCAGTTTTTCGGGCAGCTTTCCAGGTTTCTTCTTCCGCTTCTTCTTATCGTCGGTCTCGTTGTCCGTCTGCTGCTTTGGTTCGGTTTTCGGCGCAGTGGGCTCCAAACGCAGCTCACGCAGCTCGGGATGCTGCTGGCGAAACTCGCGTTCTTGCTCGTCCGCTTCGACCAACATGTCACTCAGCTCCTGCTCGGTCTGCAACGGATCTGGCCCCTCGTCCTCCGCCGCGTTCAACTCGGCAGCAGAAGCTTCGATCCGCACCTCGAATTCCAGCCGCCCGACCCGCAACAGGTCCCCGTCCTGCAGCCTTTGTTGACGCTGCAGCCGCTGGTCATTGATCAACGTCTCGGATTCAGGGTCCAGGGACCGAACCGCAACGCCGTGCTGATCGAGGGAGATTTCGCAATGATGGGGCCGGACCGACGGACTTTTGCAGAACATCGAACAATCCCGGGCGCTGCCGATCACGAATCGAGGCCCAGGGATTTCGACCTCCAGGCCTCGTCCGTGGCCTTCCTTGTCTTGCAGTTTTCCGTGGAGAACCCGAAGTCGAACTTTCATGATCACCTCGCTAAGGTCGATATCTCCTGGCCAAGTCCTTAGGATCGGCAAATGACTGATTGTCGCATTTGCGGACGGGGGTCGGGAGTCGTTTTCGGAGAAGACATCTTCCCTGTGGTTCGTCGTTGCCCGAAAACGACTCCCGCCCCCTTCGTTCCACCATGTGCTTATCATCGTCTTCTTGGACACGCGATACAAGACGACTTGGTAATGCATTTTACTTCCGCCGCTTTTCAAACTAAACTGGAAGCAGCGTTCCGTGAACGGGGCATCTTTGCCCCGAGTCGGTGGTGGACCGTTCTCGAAGAGTGAAAGTTTGCTGCTGCAGCCCTGGAGGTTGTCGATGCCATCGGATACCAATCGTCCCCGTGTTCTGTTCTCCATCTTGACGATCCTGACACTCATGGCCGGGGGCCAAATCGCGGCCCAGCAGGATCGAAAAGATGCATCCCAGCCAGCGCCCAAGGGCGGGGGCGGGGAGACTAGCGACGATCAGCAGCCCGAGCCTCGCTTTCGGCGACTGCCCCCTCCTCTGGATCGCATCGCGTGCAACATCATCGATCTGGAGCAGACCGGTCATTTCAGGCTATTGGATGTCAAGATCGATCGGACTCGCCAGTTCGACGACGAAGCCCTGATTTGGACCGTTTCCGTACGGCGATCGCTGTCGTCCACCCATGCGCAGATCTTGTTGCGAAGACTGGCCGATGCCCGGTTCTACCGAGTGGAAAAGGACGCGCAGTGGCGTCAGCAGATTTTGGTCAGCCGTCTGTACTATCCTGATTGGATCGATTCCGGTGCGGCCAACAGCGAGCGTTTGCACCAGGACGAGCGGTTCGAGGTCTGGATCCCGTTGACGGTCGCTGAGGTCGCCCAATTGGACCGGGAAAAGACCAACACCTTGATCTTCAGCCATGCGGATCGGCGCACCGTGCTGCCTGAGACGACAAGGCGAGCGAAGCCCGTCCAGCCGTAAGGTCTGTTTCGTCCGGCTTTCAACATTTACGCAGCACGTACACGACATCCTCGGTGTCGGGACGAATCTTGATCGGTTGATCGATGTCGTACCCGAAATCGTGAGTGGCTACCACCTGGAAGCACCCGACGCGATCCAACAAGCGAGCGAATTGGCGCGCGGTGTAGGTTCGGAAGATGAACTCATCGACCAATCGGTAGATCTCTTTGGGCGTGTAGATGCTGTACGTCATCCGGTAGCGTTCTTCACGCCGACGGCTGTCACGTTTCACGACCCACAGATTCGTCGTCACGCTCAGATTTCCTCGTCGGGCCGACCACGACTCGCCATTGATCGGCTTGCCCGACGTTGGCAAGAGATGGATCCCCAGGACGTAGAGTCCCCCGCGACGCAGGGCCCGAGCCATGCAGTGCAGATGGGCTTCGGCCTCGGACTCGGACGTCAAGTGACGGAAGCTGTTGATCGTGTTGAATGCCCCATCCACCTTGCGCCGCAGACGGAAGTCCGTCATGTCACCCACCACGGTGGACGGGGTCAGCCGATGCCGTTTCAGTCGTCGATTGCAATAATCGACCGCGCGGGGATTCAAGTCCAGCCCGGAAACGTCGTAACCCGCCTTGGCCAATCGATACACCAGACGTCCGGTTCCACATGCCGGCTCGAACAACCGCTGTACTTTGCCATGGGCATAGCGATCGAAGCAGGCCTGCAAGAACTCAGATTCGGCTCGCCAATCGGATCCGAAGACCAAATCGTAGTACCGCGGGTGGTCGTACAGGTTGCCGGACAATTGTTTGGTCATCGTAGGAATCTGTGTTAGGGCAGGGCCAATCGGTAGTAGCTTTCCACGGCAGCGTGCATTTGCTGGATTTCGATCCATTCATCGACGGTGTGCGCCTGGGCGATCGAGCCAGGCCCGAAGACGACGGTAGGGATGCCGGCCGAAGCGAACGCGGGCGCATCCGTGCCGTACGGCACGCCGACGCACCGTCCGGAGCCTCCCGCTGCCCGAGCCGCCCGGCTGACGTGTTCGGCCACCTGGCGGTTCGGTCCCGACTGCAGCGAACCGATCACCTGATGCGGCGGATCGGCTTCCCAACGTACATGGGAGGGCAATTCGCGGCCTATCGCCTCGATCGCCTGCTGCCATGCCTGGCGCTCATCTTCGTCCGGCAGCGTGCGGCGATCGATCTCGATGGTACAGCGATCGGGCACGACGTTGACACTGATTCCGCCGTGGATCAATCCGACACTCAACGCCGGCCGCCCCAGCAGCGGGTCTTCCGCGATGCGTGCCACGGTATCGCGTGCGTAATGTTCCAGCAGGGTCACGACGCGAGCCATGTCGTAGATCGCGTTATGACCCGCCTCGGGTTGAGAACTGTGAACGGCTCGTCCCAACGTATGGCAACGCCAGCGGACGACGCCCTTGTGCGCCACGACGACGTCCAGCTCCGTGGGTTCGGAAACCACGACTGCGTCGGGCGCACGTGGCAGAAAATCGCCCTCCGATTGCCATAACTGGCCGACGCTTCGAGCCCCCGTGAACCCATACTCCTCGTCCACCGTACAAGCCAAGACCACCGTCGCCATACCCGGTGGGCGCTCGTCAGCCAGCCTCGCCACGGCCGCCAGCATGCAGGCCATCCCGCCCTTGACATCGCAAGCGCCTCGGCCATACACCCGCCCCTGCCGCACTTCGGGATTCCAAGGCTCGATCGTCATGCCCTCGACCGGCACGGTGTCCTGATGCACCTCGAACATCAGCATCCTGCCGCCTTCGGCTACCGGAGTCTCTCCGTCTAATCGAACCAAGATGTTGTCGCGTCCCGGGGCGACCGGTTGACGCACCCATGGCAAGCCCCATTGCTGGAACAACTGCTGGAGGTAATCCGTCACACGGTGCTCGTAGTAAATGTCGCCTTGAACCGCGCGTCCCATCGGATTGACGCTCGGCAAACGAACCAGATCGCATAAGGTTTCTATCAGATCCAGGGGCATCGCATGTATCCATCTTTTTCAGTAGAATCGCCACAGAACGCTTATCGTTACCCATGGATGCTCGTTGGTGCAAGCCCCTGAATCGATGTCCGACCAAGAAACCACCATCGCGGAACTGCGGCAGATTGTCGCTGAATTCGTCGACGATCGCGATTGGCAACAGTTTCACAGCCCCAAGAATCTGGCCATGTCGCTGGCCATCGAAGCGGCCGAACTGATGGAACATTTCCAATGGATCACAGTGGAAGCTTCCCGCGGGGTGGGTGAAGATGCGGGGAAACGGGGCGAAGTCAGCGATGAATTGGCGGATGTCTTGTGCTACGCGCTGGCGCTGGCCAACGAAATGGGGATCGACGTCAGCGATGCGGTCCGTCGCAAAATGGAAAAGAACGCGAGGAAATACCCGGCAGCAGAATACCGGGGGCGTTACACTTCGGAAGCCTAGCCCACGGCAGGCGGTTCGGTTGCGAAACGGGCTCCCCTGGCCGCATCGCGATCGACCATCCAGATTAGCTGCCCATCGATCGGCTGGACGGCTTGCGCGGGTAACCGTCCGGCTTCGGAGGGGCCTTCCAGGATTTCCCGAAGAACGCTTCCTTTGTTCGCGCCGGTCACCAGAAAGACAACTCGACGGGCGCGGTTCAGGATCGGCAGCGTCATGGTCAGTCGGTTCATTTGCTTCTGTGGGACATGATTGGCAGCCACCCAGCGATGGCGTTCTTCCAAGGCCTTGGTGAAGGGAAACAACGAGGCCGTGTGTCCGTCGTCTCCGATTCCCAACAGGATCAAGTCCAATCGCGGAGCCGGCCCCTCGTCAGGAACCCCCATTGCTGAGGCGATTTGCTGCTGGTAATCCGCCGCCGCTTGGTCGGCATCCTCAGCTTCGCCCCGCATCCGCAACACTCGCGTCGGATCGATCGGCACTCGACAAAGCAACGCGTCCCAGGCCATCTTGTAATTCGATTCAGGATGGTCCGGGGGCACGCCTCGTTCGTCGTTCCAGAAGATCAGCAGTCGCCCCCAATCGATCTGCCGACAGTACGGTGCATCCGCCAGCAATTGGTACAATCTCTTGGGAGTCGAACCGCCCACCAAAGCTACCGCAAAGCGCCCTGAACGGGCGATGGCTTCCTGAGCGTTTTCCACAAACGCTTCCGCTGCCACTTGCGCGAGTTCTTCCGCATGATCGAAGATACGCACGTCGGGTCGAGGCATGGGGCTTGGCTACTTTTTCGGTGCGAGGGTTGAACACAGAGGGGGGCTGGGAGTGAACGGAACTTCCAACCGAAAGGCGATTGTAGCGAGCATTCTACAGCAGGAAAAGACGGCCTACAGCCGCTAATAGGTGCCACCCACCTATTTATCTTCTAATTAGTGCCACCCACCTATTGACGACGCTCTGTAGCTTCAGTAGAATACATCCATTGCACCATTCGAAGTGAAGGAGAAAGCCATGTCGCGACCGCTGAGATCCGAGACCTTTGATCCTAACGAAG
>REEF01000348.1 GCA_007695205.1 Planctomycetaceae bacterium | reverse complement strand
GCGGAAATCTCCTCTTGCCTTTGCCGCTTAGCAGCTTAGAATGATCGCAATGGAAGAGTCGCCCTGGAATCGACTGCGACGCTTCAACGAAATTGTCGGATGACTAGATAGAGAGCACCCCGACCCTGCCGGGGGGCTTGGTGTTGAGTAAGCCGACGTGGCGGAATACCTCCGGGTGTTCCGCCACGTCGGCTTTTTTTGTTCTTGTCGGCCGTGGTGGTTCGGACGAGCGGTTCTTTCACAGGAAAAGGAGACGGCAGTGGCAATGTTCATGAAAACGCTTTACACGCCCGGAGTGGCGCACTTGTCGTACATCTTTGGAGACGGCGGCCGGGCATCGGTCATCGATCCCCGCCGTGATGTCAGCGAGTATCTGGAAATCGCCCACCGCCGGGGGGCGAAGATCACCCACATCTTCGAGACGCATCGCAACGAGGACTACGTCATCGGCTCGCTCGAGTTGGCCCGGCGCACCGGAGCTGAAATCTACCATGGCAGTCAGCTCGACTTCCAATACGGCAACCCGGTGAACGAGGGTGACGAGTTCCAACTGGGCAACGTCAAGCTCTCGATCCTCCACACACCCGGCCATACGATGGAGAGCATCTCGATCGTCTATCGCGACTTGGCGTTCAGCGATGACCCGCTGGGTGTATTCACCGGCGACGCCCTGTTCATCGGTGATGTGGGCCGCACCGACTTCTACCCCGATCGTGCTGAAGAAGTCTCGGGGATGCTGTACGACAGCATTTTTCGGAAGCTCTTGCCGTTGGGCGATCATGTGCTCCTGTGGCCTGCTCACGGGGCGGGCTCGGTGTGTGGTTCCGGCATCGCGGAACGCAACTTTTCGACACTTGGCTACGAGCGAAAGCACAACCCTGTGTTGCAGAAGACAGGTCGTGAAGAGTTCATCCGCTTCAAGGTCAATGAAGAGCACTTCCAGCCTCCTTACTTCCGGCAGATGGAAAAATACAACTTGGAGGGGGCTCCGCCACTGGACCAATTGCCGATTCCGAAACCTTTCTCTGCGGACGAATTCGCCCGGGCCGCGGACGGCGGGATGCTCGTGGTCGATATCCGCAGTCCCGAGGCTTATGCGGGCGCTCACGTGCCGAAGAGCTTCTCCCTTCCGCTGGGCATGCTGCCCGCCTTTGCCGGAATGTTTCTCGCTTACGACCAGCCGCTCGGCTTGATTGTCGAAGACTACAGGCAGATTGAGGAGGCGGTGCGCGGCTTGACTAGGATTGGCTACGACCGGGTGGACGGCTTCCTGGCCGGAGGGCTGCACGCCTGGGAGACGAGCGGACGGGGCTACGACAGGGTCGAGGCCATTCACATTACGGACCTGGAACAGCGGCTCGACGATGGCGCTGGCTTCACGCTGCTGGATGTGCGCAGCAAGGAGGAGTTCGAGTCCGGCCATCTGCGCACGGCGGTTCATGTCTACGTGGGCGATTTGCCCTCGAAGCTCGAACAGATCCCGAGACGCCGACCGATCACTACGTTTTGCAGGAGCGGCCAGCGGGCCATGATCGCGGCGGCGTTCCTCAGACGCCAGAACCTGGAACCCGTCGAGGTTTGCCTCGGATCGATGTCGGCGTGCTCTCACGTGGAGTGTCAGGTGATTCTTGGAGATTGACGTGACATGTCAACCGAACCATGAAGGAGTTGAAGAATGTCAAGTCGCAACGTGCTTCAGGCGATCGGGCTGATCTTCGCGACGCCGATGCTTGCCCTCGCCCAAACCGAGGCAGTTGACCCGGGTGCGACGGGCCCTGCCTGGTCGCCGTACCTGGTGGGGGTGTTGATCGGCGTGCTCAGCATGTGCACGTTTTACTTCAGTGCCAAACCGCTGGGCGCGTCAACCGCCTTTGCGAACGTTGCCGGACTGATCGGCCGGCGGATCGCCCCGCGGCATACCGATTCCTTGCACTTCTACGCAGACAAGAAAGCCTCCAAGATCGACTGGCAAGTGGCGCTGGTGATCGGTGTGATCGTAGGTGCGTTCCTGGCGGCATGGAGCGGTGGCGAAATCACCGGCCGCTGGCTACCGCCGATGTGGGCGGAGCGGTTCGGCGAAAGTGTCTGGCTGAGGATGGCTGTTGGCTTTCTCGGCGGCGGCCTGATGGCCTTTGGCGCGCGGATGGCAGGCGGTTGCACCAGCGGACACGGCATCAGCGGCACGATGCAACTTTCCGTCGGCTCGTGGATAGCGCTGCTGGGCTTCTTCGTCGGCGGAATTGCCACCGCGATGCTTCTGTTCTACGCCTGAAGAAAGTGGTGAAATCATGGCACAAGAGGAAACCAAAAACAACAACCCGACCAGGAACGAAGATCCCCGGCCGGACGGTCCGCCGGAAAACCGGGCAGTCCAGCTTGGACTCGGGTTCTTTTTCGGCGTGATCTTCGGTTTTTTGTTGCAAAAAGGCGGCGTCGCGAAGTACGAGGTCCTGATCGGCATGCTCTTGCTCAAGGATTTCACGGTCGTCAAGGTGATGATGTCGGCCGTGGTCGTGGGCATGATCGGTATCTACGCGCTGCACACTGCCGGGCTGGTCAAGCTCCACATCAAGCCCACCCGCTACGGAGCCAATATGCTGGGCGGGATGCTGTTCGGCATCGGCTTTGGCCTGGCAGCCTACTGTCCGGGTACCGGCGCAGCAGCCTTGGGACAAGGCAACCTCGATGCCATCGCCGTCCTACTCGGCCTGATGGCCGGGTCCTACGTTTTCGCCGAGGCGTCGGGCTGGCTTGCTCGCACGGTGAATCGCTGGGGCGACCGCGGCGTGTTGACGCTTGACCGAGTGTTGAACCTGAAACCGCGAGTGTTGATTCCCGTCTTGGCGACGGTGTTGGTTCTTGTATTGGCGGCAATTCACGTCTTCGTGGATCCGACGCCCTGAGAAGCTATGGTAACGAGCAAGCCAAGCCAGAAGTCCGAACCGTTGTCTGCCGCGTGGACAGACCACTCGGAACTCGCGAGCGGCTGGCGAATTGCGAGTTTCCTGCCCATCTTCGAATGGTTGCCTCGGTACGGACGCGCCGACATCGCGGGCGACCTGATGGCCGCAGCCGTTGTGGCGATCATGCTCGTGCCGCAGAGCATGGCGTATGCCATGCTCGCCGGATTGCCGCTCCAGGTCGGTCTCTACGCCAGCATCCTGCCGCTCCTGCTGTACGCACTGCTAGGAAGTAGCCGAGTTCTGGCGGTCGGGCCGGTGGCCATGGTTTCTTTGATAACAGCCAGCGTCTTGGCGCCGCTGGCCACCGCGGGCGCAGCCGACTACGTGAACCTCGCTCTGTTTCTGGCCCTGCTCGTCGGCCTCTTGCAGGTGGTGATGGGGATCGCCCGTCTGGGATTTCTCGTAAACTTCCTCAGCCACCCGGTCATTTCCGGATTCACCAGCGCCGCGGCGTTGGTGATTGGCTTCGGCCAGGCAAAGCACCTCCTGGGCATCGCTCTCGACCGACCCGAACGTCCGTATCAAGTGTTCATGGAACTCGCCCGCGGACTGTCGGCGACAAATGTCGTCACTCTCGGGCTGGGCGCTGGAAGTATCGGCATTCTCCTGTTCTTTCAATTCGGCCTCAAAGATTTGCTGCAGCGAGTCGGAGTCGCCAAGCCGCTGGCGATCGCTGTGGCCAAGAGCGGTCCCTTGGTCGCCGTGCTCGTCGCCACGCTTCTGGTCGGCATCATGGAGCTGAACAAGGAGGCCAATGTGAAGGTGGTCGGCGAAATCCCCACCGGACTGCCACCGCTGTCTTGGCCTACCGCTGCGTGGGATCAACTCGGCACGCTTTTCAAAGCGGCTCTGGTCGTCGTTTTCGTCGGCTATATGGAAAGCATCGCCATCTCCCAGACCCTGGCCAGCCGCCGCCGCCAGAAGGTCGACGCCAACCAGGAACTGATCGCGCTCGGCGTCGCCAACGTCGGGGCCTCATTCACCGGCGGCTATCCGGTCACCGGCGGCTTCAGTCGCTCGGTCGTCAACTTCGAAGCCGGCGCCAAGACGCCCTTGGCGTCGGTCGGCACGGCCACGCTGGTCGCCTTGACCGTGGCGTTCTTGACGCCGATGTTCTACTACATCCCGCACGCCGTGCTCGCCGCGGTAATTGTCGTCGCTGTGGCATCGCTCGTCGACTGGCGAATGCCGTTCCGCCTGTGGCGTTCAAACAAGGCCGATGCGTTCGCACTGGTCGTCACCTTTGTCGCCGTATTTGCGCTGGGAATCGAGATCGGAGTTCTGGTCGGCATGGGCACCTCACTGGGCCTGTTTCTTTGGCGGACCAGCCGGCCTCACATCGCCGTCGTTGGTCGGCTGGGCAACAGTGAGAGTTTCCGCAACGTGCAACGGCGTGAAGTGACGACCCATCCCGCGGTGCTGGCGATTCGAGTCGATGAAAGCCTCTATTTCGCAAACACCAAGTACCTGGAAGACGCGCTGCTGGACAAGGTCGCTGAGCATCCCGCAGTCGAGCATCTCCTGCTGGTCGGCAGCGGCATCAACTACGTCGACGCCAGCGCGGTGGAGACGCTTCGTGAACTCATCGCGCGACTACAGGACGCCGGCGTTGCGTTTCATCTGGCGGACGTAAAAGGTCCGGTATTGGACCAGCTTCACCGAGCCGGCTTGATCGGCGAGTTAGGTGAAGATCACGTCTTTTTGAGCACGCACGAGGCAATGGCCGCTTTGACCAATAAGCCGCCGACATGGTGAGCGCTATCGCGCCAGCCTTGGAGGTTTCGCCCGGTGGAGATGATCAGTGTGGGGCCGTCGTCAGGAAAGTTGGCGACGGCCGTGCTCGGTCTGGGCGTGCTGCGCGTCAATCGAAGGAAACAGGCCTTTATAAATTTGCGGAAATCTCCTCTTGCCTTTGCCGCTTAGCAGCTTAGAATGATCGCAATGGAAGAGTCGCCGAGCAATCGACTGCGACGCTTCAACGAAACTATCGGATGACTAGATAAGCGGCAACCCAGCCATGCTGGGGGGCTGATTGACGAGTAAGCCGACGTGGAGGAATGCCTGCAGGTATGCCGCCACGTCGGCTTTTTTCGTTCTTGGAGATGTGCGAAAGATTTGATCTTCCGGACGTGCTGAAGTCGGTTGAATAACGAAGAACAGAAGAGCTGACCCTGGGATTCGAGCCAATTTCGCAAGTTGCGGGTGCGGCTGGGTCCCAATCTTTAACGTGAGGAGATTACGCATGAAGAGTCTATTTACAGGTTTGGCAGTGATGACGTTGGCGGCGCTGACCGGCTGCAGCCAGGGCACTCCAGGCGG
>REEF01000597.1 GCA_007695205.1 Planctomycetaceae bacterium | reverse complement strand
ACCATCTTTTACCAAAACCATTTCGCGTCATGCCAATCCATTGCCCCTCTACAAGGCATTGAGCTTGAACTTGCCATCACCGTAACGCACGCAAAACCAAGTGATAGTGATTTGGTATAAGTTGGTAGCTGAAAAATCTTGGCACGCAGATTTCCGCGATTGAGGGCATGATAAAGTCCGCCTGCTTCGTCGGCGCGAGATGGTCGTGGCATCGTGATTTCCCCTGCATAGTAGCCCAAACAGCAGTCTACCAGAGACCTGAGCCAAAACAAAGAGGCCTGACCCCTTTGAGTTTCCTCGTCACGCCAGAAAAGACCCCCGTCCCCTTTTCTCAATCTGGATTGGAAGCAGCGTCCCGAAGCTTCGAAAGCGACGTAGCACAACACGATTTCCGACCTTCTTCCGATCCGGCCCATTTTTCTGCCATCCATTTTTCTGCCATTTCTTTGCGCCTGGGCCGATGCGCGGCAGTCGCCCGGGATGGTAGAGGGGGTCATGATAGGTTATAAGTCAAGACCTGACCGTTCCTTAAGATGGAGACTTTGACAAATGAACGCGATGGCTTTTGCTCTGTTGCTGACCGCCCTCGGCGGTGACCCTGAAGGTACCGCGTTGGTGCGAGTGGATGGGCGCTGGGAGTATCCGCATTACTTGGGTTTTCGTCCGGCGGACGGTGCGGTTATCGACGTGAATCCACCTCGGATGTCCTGGCCTTATCTGCCCCAGGTCGTCCCGCACCAGCGTGAGATTCCGGCGACGGAGTTCACGTTGCAGTTCTCACGCTCGGGGGACTTTAGCCGTCCCGATCTCCAGCGGCTGACCGAATACAATTTCCAGAACGCTCTGCCTGCCCTCGAACCGGGCGAGTGGCGATGGCGGGTCGGGTACGGCGTGGGAACGGCGGACGAACAATGGAGCTTGGTGCGACGT
Organism: Planctomycetaceae bacterium; assembly: GCA_007695205.1. GTDB lineage: Bacteria > Planctomycetota > Planctomycetia > Pirellulales > Pirellulaceae > SKKK01. The sequence continues at coordinate 4,357 of REEF01000597.1, read as the reverse complement.
TTCACGATCGATGCGGACACCGTCCGCTGGGACCGTACGATCATCGACCGGGCGGCAGAACAATTGGCAGCGTTGCCACGGCCGCGACTGGGGCCAAGAGACGGGGATTTCGCCGGGTGGCGGCAGCGTTTGGAAGCAGATCCCGACGGGGCGGTGTGGCTCCGATCGTTGATCCAGCAAGCCGAACGGGCGACGCGACAGGCGTGGTGGCGTGAGTTTCCAGTTACCGACCGGGCCGACCGAGCGGCCTACGACGAGCAGCAGTTCGCGAATCTGGCCCGAGACCTGGCCTCAGCGGCCTTTGCCTGGAAATTAACGGGAGACGAACGTTTTGCCGCGGCTCGGGACCACGCTGTCGCGTTGGCCCGTTTTCCCACAGGCGGCTTGGCTTCGCCCGAGTACCACGGGGCGCCGCGAAAATGGCCGACGCAGATCACCGAGATGCTGGCCGTATGCTACGACTTGTTCCACGAGCAATTGTCGGCCGAGCAGCGCGAGACGATCCGTGAATCGATTGCGTGGCGATTACAGGCCGTGTATCTCGATCGGCATAGTTGGCGGTTGGGCGACCGCATCGCGCCGTCGGGGGTGGCCGTTTTCGCGTCGAGCCACCCGTACGAGAACTTCATGTGGTCGCTGCCAGCGGTGTTGTTGATGGCAGGCGAATTGGAAGTGGCCGATCGATTGGTTCCCTTATGCTTGAACTATCTGACCGGGGTGACCAGCTCGCAAGGGCCGGACGAAGGCTGGAACGAGGGCCTGGCGTATGGCAGTTGGAAAGGGGCCACCATGCTCCAAGCGGCATTGTACACCCATCTGCTGCTGCCCGATCTCGAACTGGGTCGCAACCCGTACTTTGTCCACTTGGGCCAGTGGTACCGGCATCTGCTGCCGCTGGGGATCGAGCGGCTTTCGTTCGGCGACTATGCCGCCGATCCTCAAAGGGCCGTGTCCACGCACAGCAGCATCTTTCGCCATCTGGCCTGGATCACCGGCGAGCCGACCTTCACGCATCGTTGGCGGGCGATAACCGAACAGCTCGGCGTCCGCCCCTCGGGGCGCGTGTGGCTGGATCTGCTGGCGTCCGACCGCTTGGTCCTGCCGACCGCAGAGGCCGGCGAGCCCGTCCGAGCCGTCTTTCCAGACGCTGGCTGGGTGATGGCCAGCACGCAGGCGCCTTCGGATCGAACCGCTTTTGATCGGGCGGTTGGGATGATCTTCCAGAGTCGGCCGATGGGAGGGTTCAGCCACTCGTTCCGCAACGAAAACGACTTTGTGTGGCATGCTTACGGCCGCACCCTGGCGGCGGGCGGTGGCGGAACGGCCTATCCCGACCCGCACTCGCGGGATTCGATCAGCCATAACGTCATCCTGGTCGACGGCCACGGCCAGCAGTGGGATCCGCGCAGGCCTGCTGTGCCTTTCGTGGGGCGTCTGCTGGCTCATCATCCGTTCGGATCATCGGAGGAACCGGATGGTACACACGGGGCGGTTGCCTGGGTCGGCGATGCGACCAATGCCTATCCGGCGGAGATCGGGTTGGCTCGCTGGCACCGCTACGTGGTCTTCCTGGGCGGCGAGGTGTTCGTAGTATTCGACGACTTGGCGATGCGTCCCGAGGCCGACCCGGCACGCTTTTCGTGGTTGTTTCATGTCGCGCCCGAGGTGCCGTTGCAGATCGACGATGCCACGCCCGGCTTCGGCTATGTGCTGGGCGACGTGACGGCTCGCGTGGACTTCGCCGGACCGGCAGATGCCTTGGAGATCGTCGATCAGCCCGGCCGCCAGGGTTTCGTCAACCGCATTACGGGCGCAGACCTGTACGACCACACGCTGGAACGACTGAAAAGAGTCGGCCGTACGCTCGCGCGCGACCAATGGATGGCTCACAACCTGTGGGTCACCAATCGTCAACCCGCACGGCAGTGGCAGTTCCTGGCGGTGCTGAGCGCCGCGCCGGCGGCAGCCGAGTTGCCAACAGTCACGTTCACCGACGGTACGGTTGCTACGGTTCGGCTGGCTGACGGACGGCGATGGACGGTTTCCTTCGACCCGGCCGTGCCCGGCGACGTGACCTTCGACCCGGCCGAGCTTCGCAAGTGGGCCGAGTCGAGCAACTCCGCTTCGCTGCCCGCGAGCGGTCCCCGCGAACGATTGGCTCTGGGCGACGACCGATACGAAGTCGAGTGGTTGTTTCGCGAAGAGTTCGATCGTGGGTTGGCCCATTGGGTGCTGGAGGGCAATGCCGAGGTGCAGGTGGAGGACCAACGGTTGGTGATCCGCAACCGCGATCCGGCGGCCCGCACGACGGCGACGTTGTGGCTGCGTCCGGAACTGCCCCAGCGGGCAGTCGTGCGTTTTCGGGCCTCGGTGCTTCCGCCCGCCGAGGGTAACGCGGCAAATCGGAACCTGATCCTGCACGCTCGCGAGCAGGACGGCCAACCGGTCCGCTTCGGCCGCTCGGGGCAATACCGTTTGTACCACGAACTGCCGAACTACATTGTCACGTTCACTGGCGGATTCGCACCCGGCTGGAGCCGAGCCCGTCGCAACCCGGCCTTCGAATTGCTGCACGAGACGGATCTGCGCGCTGAAGTGGGCCAGGACTACGAAATCGCTGTCACCATCGACGAGGGGCGCTTGCGCTATTACGTCGACGGAAAGCGAATCCACGATGTCGTCGACCCGCAACCTCTGCCAGCCGGCCGATTCGCGCTTCGCACCTGGACCACCAACGCCGCTTGGAGCGATTTACAGGTCGGGCGCATCCACGACCCGGAGTAAGGCCTGATCCCAATCCCAATTCGTCACTTCGGCAACAGATCCTGGAGGTCGCGTCCATCCAGCAGCCAGGCGAGATTAAATCGAGCCATCGTTCCGCCACCGCCACTCTCGTACAGCAGATAGATCCAGCCTTCGCTGGCCGTTTCGGGACGTCCGGCGTCCAACGAGGAATAGGCGAAGGACCCTTCCGTCACCAGACGTTGTACGGGCCAGGATCGACCGCCATCAAAACTGGCCCAGACCGTACCACGCCGTCGGCCCTCCGGCGAATCGATATTGCTGAACACCAAAATATCGTGGCCCTCGATCGGCAGTCGGACCAATCCGGCCATCAGGCCGTAATCCCGATTCCGATCGCCGTCCGGCAATTCTTCGCTGACCGAGAGATCCGTCCACGTGTGACCGCCGTCGTCGCTCCACGCAATGTACCGCCGCCGAGGGTCCAAACCGTCGGTCGACAGGTGACGCCTGGAGTTGTAGTAGATCCGTCCCGAGCTGAGTTCGGCCAGAGTCGCTTCGCCCGTTCCCATCGCCGGGAATGGCTCGCTGGTCTTCCAGGTCTTGCCGCTGTCGTCGCTATAGATCGCATTGGTGTAGTGTGTGGGCCAGAACTTCCGCGCATTGCCACCACCATAGGATCGGCTGGGCCGGATCAATCGTCCGGAGTGCGGACCACGACGGAGCGTGATACCATGTTCGTTCATGTGCATCGACGGCACGTTGCCGTTGCTGTCCGGATGAATCACCACCGGATCGGCTTGCCAGGTTCGACCATGGTCCTGGCTGCGATACACGGTCAGCGGCGCCGGCGGATGCCCGGCTTCGACAAAGGCCAGAATATCGCCGGATCTTTCATCCACCACCACGCCACCGCCATGAAAGCCGGGTTCGGCAACCGTGATCTCCGATCCCCAAGTCGCCCCACCATCCTCGCTGCGACGTACGCGATAGCTGGATCGCCCCCACGTCGCCAGCACCGTGCCGTCGGTAGCCACCACCACGTTGGGAAAACGCTCGTCCGAAAAAACCGGCTGGATTTCCAGTTCCGCTTCGCCCAGCCAACGCTCGAGAGCCACCTCGGCGGCCTTGCCCGTGGCGGGGATCTTGCCATCCTTCTCCGCCGCAACGGACACCGTCAATGCCATCATCGTCAGCATGGCGAGGAGAATTCGCGAAGGCCAGATCAGCCCGTATTGTGAGCGGCAAGCGACTGCAGTGTTGTTTCTCATCCTTTGCTCCCGTTTTCAAAAGTCGTGCGTAGTGAATCTCACATCAACGGCAAACTCAAGGGGTCGCGAGTCGTTTTCGGGCAACAACTGACTCGATGGAAAACGCTTCGGCCGAAAACGACTCCTGCCCCCCAAGCATAACCGATCCAGCATACGGTTTCCTCCCTCAGCATGAGGGCTGGGCCGCCCGCTAATCTCCCCGGCCTTCCCGGTCGCGCCCCAGTCCCAGGCCCTTCTTGATTCCCTTTATCGTACCACTTGCAGCCCCCTCAGCGACGCCTTCGGCAGCTCATTACGCTCGCTCACCTGAATATAACGCTCGGATCGAGCCGCTGCAATTCACT
>REEF01000924.1 GCA_007695205.1 Planctomycetaceae bacterium | reverse complement strand
CCGTACTCGCCTCTTTCCTTATCATACAGGCAACTCGGCACGTTCGTCAAGAAAGTAGTAGGCACACTCCGCATGGTACACACGGCGCATGGCACACACGGCACACAAGGCGGGCGGCACACGGAGTGTGCCTGCTACCATCGGGCGAGATGGCTTCGGTGCATCTAGTGGCTCTACGAACCGACAACACCCTCTTCCGGGCTGCTGGCAGTTGCGTAAAGACGGCGGGGGATGCGGCCGGACAGATAGGCCCACCTGCCCGCTTCGACGGCCGCCTTCATCGCTCGCGACATCCCTAAGGGATCGCGGGCATGGGCAACGGCCGTATTGAGCAAAACTCCGTCAACGCCCAACTCCATGGCATGCGATACGTCGCTGGCCGTACCGACCCCCGCATCGACGATTACCGGGTAATCGGGATCGTTATCTTTCAGGTACTCCATGCAGATGCGAATGTTGTTCGGGTTCAAAATACCTTGGCCCGACCCGATGGGGCTACCGGCGGGCATGACCGCCGCGGCTCCGGCCTGTTTCAACCGCAGGGCAGTGACCGGATCGTCGGTGGTGTAGACCAGGACCTGGAAGCCCTCGGAGACGAGTTTCTCTGTGGCTTGTACGGTGGCGACGGGATCGGGCAGCAGGGTTTTGCTGTCGCCCAACACTTCCAATTTGACCCAATCAGCGCCAGAATTTTCCAATCCCAGCAGGATCTCGCGCCCCAGCCGTGCCGTGCGGATCGCATCTTCGGCCGTGAAACACCCCGCCGTATTGGGCAGCAGTGTGTAGCGGCTCAGATCCAAGTAATCCAAGATATTTCGGCCGTCCCCGTCATACAGTCGCTCGCGCCGCACGGCCACCGTCACGCAGTCCGTACCGCTCAGATCGAGGGCCTGCTGCATGATTTCAAACGACTCGTATTTCCCGGTGCCGAGAATCAGGCGGCTTTGCAGGGTATGGCTGCCGACGCGAATACGATCCTTGGGATCTGGTACAACGACACTGGATTTGCTCACATTCGTCCTCGATTCAGGGTTTGTCGTCTCGTGACCCATCGTTTCTTTTTCAGCCTCCTCCTACCAGCGTAACAATCTCCAGGCGATCTTCTTCGTGCAAAACGTGCTGCCCATGCTGTGCTCTGGGCACCACCATTTTATTGACCTCGACAGCTACCAAACGAGGCTCCAGACGCATTTCCACCAGCAAATCCGCGATCGTAGAGCTTTCGGGAACCTGACGAGGTTGAGCATTGACTTGGATTTTCATCTCCATGCTCAATCCCGAATTTCCAGGGCGCGGGCTTTCCCGGTGGCGATGCGGGCAAGCGTGCCTTTCTGAGGCGCACCGCCCCGAGCCGCTGTTCGATCCCACTGGACGCCGTAAGCCGCGAAATTCCCCGAATTTGCATCCAGTACGTACACCACACACAGGGCCGGTACCCCTCGGGAAGCCGAGCCACGCAGGAAATTGATGCCCCCTGTGACCATCGCAAAGTTGGGCTTCTTGCCGGGTTCGACTCCCAAATCCTGCACCACGTTGTATCGAAAAATCCCGCCCCAAGCAAAGGTACGCGGGTTCAGCACGTAACACTGCAGGTCGCCCGTCAAGTAATCCAGGATGAACACGCCCTCGACATCATCGTCGATCTGTCCCGTGGCGATCGCCATGCTCTCGCCGCTATGCGAAGCGGTCGCGTGCAGCAATGTCGGCGGAACCATCAGCTCAGCGTTCTGGGAACTGCTGACCGCAGTCAAGGCTCCCACCATCATTCCGATGCCGACCAGCAGGCCCAGGCCCAAACCTAGCAGAACCAAGAGGATCGGGCGGTTCCGAAAACGTTGAGACATTTTGCAAATCCTTCTGTGAAAAAACATTCGCTGCAGAGCACACCTCTTTTATTGTAACCCTCCAGACTGACCCGTACAACATCGAGGCGAATTCGAAGCCGATACGGCGTCGGACGAACGATGCCCAGCCACAGATTATCGCAAGAATTGAGTCGCGAAAGCGGAAAAAGGCTGTCTTTGTCCTTCTTTGTTCAAACCCCCACGCTTGCTCAAACCACCACGGCGGTTAATTCCCGAAACGCCGGGTGGTCGCGGATGGGATCAAAGTCCGTTTCGCCGTCGATCAGGTTCCGAAACGATCCATCGATCTGCAGCGAATTGTCCAGGTAGTTGAGGGCCACGTCCACGTTCCCCGCCAAGCTCCAGTAGCACGCCAGGTTGTAATGGATCATGGCGGCCCCGGGGTCGATCGTCAGCGCCTCCTCCAGCGACTCGATGGCTCGATCCAGGCGACCGATCCGTTTATAGCACCAGCCCAGCGCCAGCCAGGTGTCTGTGTTCTCCGGTTGGATACGGGCTGCTTCGCGTAACGACCCGATGGCATCCCGATATAACTCGATCGCGCGAAACGCTTGGCCCGTCAGGAAAAGCGCATCGGGCTTCCGCCGATCGGACTTGCTCAACCGCCCCAACGCATCCATGGCACGGTAGACCAGCGGATCGCGGATCCCGGGCGCCAGTTCACAGAAGTCACAACAAGCATGGACCAGATCCAAATAGCCTTGGGCTTGCCGGATCAGCATCTGCCGACGACTGGATTTTGAAGCGGACACAGTGTTTACTCTTATAACAGGCATCACGGATAAAAAGCTCAGCAGGAAATTCTACTCGTGAACGAGATCGAGAAAACGCCCCCTCCCCCAGATTCTGCCCTCCGGGCCTTCGCAGAGCCCGCGTTGATTCTTCTGATTTTCTTTATCTTTGCTGGTTGGCCCCCACCGGATGTTAACGAAGCCCATTATCTGGCCAAAGCAAAACACTACTGGAATCCCCAGTGGTGCCAGGGCGATCTGTTCTTGGAATCGGGCAAGGCCCACCTGTTTTTTTACTGGACTTTTGGCTGGCTCACCCTGCTGCTGCCTCTGCCAGCGGTCGCTTGGATTGGCCGACTGGTCACGTGGGCATCCTTGGCGTGGGCCTGGCGGCGTCTGAGCTACCTCCTGGTACCACGGCCGTGGATGTCCGTGCTGACCGCCAGCCTGTTCTTGTTCTTCCACAGTGGATTTCACATGGCAGGCGAATGGGTGGTAGGCGGCATCGAGGCGAAGGGACTGGCCTACGTCTTTGTGTTTCTTGCTTTGGGAGACATGGTACAGCACCGCTGGCGGCGAGTTTGGATTCTGTTGGGGATCGCGACATCCTTGCACGTTTTGGTCGGTGGTTGGTCATGGATCGCCGCGATGGTCGCCTGGCTAGCATGCGGCCGATCCCGGCCTCCGCTTGTCCGCCGCCCAGCCCGTGCAGCAACAGAAGGTTCCCAGAGCCCGTCGACAGGAGTCACCGTTGTCTGGGAAGCCAACGCAGCATGCTTCGAGGCACCTCCCATGTTGCCAGCGATGATCGTCGGCATCTTGCTCGCCCTGCCCGGAGTCATCGCCGGTTTGATGCTGTCCCACGGCGTTGACTCGCAGACGATCCGAGACGCCAACCTGATCTATGTCTACCACCGGCTCGGACACCACCTGGTTTTCCACCGCTTCCCCCCCTGGTTCATGTTCCGCCACGCGCTGCTGTTGCTGGCCTGGGTCGGGCTCTGCCTCTTGACCCCCTGCAGGACAGCAAAAGGTGGTGAAACAGTGGGCGATCGAGTGTGCGTGTCCCCTCAACTATGGGGGCACCGACCGCTGCGTGGTTTCGTCGGTGGCGCCGTGTTGATCGCATTGATGGGCATCCTGATCGATCAATCGCTGCTGTATCACCTGGACACGGCAGCGTCACTCTTGAAGTACTACTGGTATCGTTTGACGGATGTCTTCCTGCCCGTGGGAGTGGCGTTTGGGATCGCCACCTTGATCCACCGTTGGTGGCACGCGCGAGCCAAAGCGGCCCGTTGGGTGCTGGTCGTGTCGATGTTCGCTTCGGGCGGCTATCTTGCTTGGTGGAATCTTGATCGTCGAGCCGACTTCCGGCCCGCTGCGGACATTCAGATGTTACCCAGTTGGCCAGACGATCCGGATCGAACCCGACAGAAGTACGAATCCTGGAAACAGGTCTGCCGATGGATTCGCGAAAACACGCCCTCCGATGCGGTTTTCGTCACACCTCGCCACCAACAGACGTTCAAATGGTATGCACAGCGCGCCGAGGTGTTTTCGTGGAAGGACGTCCCCCAGGATCCGACATCCGTGGTCCGGTGGTGGCGGCGTCAGCGGTGGCTGTATCCGCACCGAGTCGTCCGGTGGGGATTTGCGTCGTTAGGTGAGGATCGACTGGTCGCGTTGGCCCGACACTACGGGGCGACGCATATCGTGGTCGATCGAGACAGCAGCTTTCGGGAATTGATGCTGCCTCAGATCTACCCGCCCGTCGATACGGTCGACCCAGCGTACGTGGTGTATCGCGTGCCGCCGGCACCGGAGCCGGTCCCATGATATCGCCTTCGTTGGACGCCGAAGCGCTGGCGGAAGCCCTGCGCGAACGGTTGGCTTCGCCTGCCGGACGCACCACCAGCCGACTTCGCTTTGCTACGCAACTGGAATACGGTCGGCATCGAGGCCCGGCCTTGCCTGGAACTCGACCTGCGACCGTTGTCGTCTTGATCTATCCTCGAAGCGATCAATGGTGCATCCTTTTCACGCTTCGAGCCAGAACGCTGAGCGTCCACGCTGGCCAGATCAGTCTGCCGGGTGGAGCTCGCGAGGCGGGCGAGACCGTCGAGTGGTGTGGATTGCGCGAGTTGGAAGAGGAAGTCGGCGTGCCAGCGGTCGACTTGTCGATTCTGGGAAGATTATCGCCCATTTACGTTTATCGCAGCAATTTCCTGGTGCAGCCTCTGGTTGCCCTTGCCCCGCAGCTTTTACAGTTTCGGCCGGATCACACCGAAGTCGAGCGGTTGTTGGAGGTCCCTCTGTCGCTTTGGCTGGAGCCATCCCACTACGACCAGATGTGGATCGCACGCAATTCGTTGCGTTTCTTGGCGCCCTGTTTTCGCTTTGAGAGCTTCCGCATTTGGGGAGCCACGTTCAAGGTCGTCCGCGAATTTGTCGATCGCGCGGGCGATCTTTTCGCTAATTGAACACCAGCTCGACCACATTGGCCGGGCTCACCAGACGGCCTGTGCAGAAGCACGCCACACCTTCGCCCTTTTCGTCGCGACGCCCCTGGTCGCAATCGACCGAAGGTCTTTTTCTTCATTTTTGGTGGTGTACCGAGCAAGAATCGCCAGCCCGGTGCGAATAAACCGTTACGAAATGAGGCCAACGGGGTCGGGAGTCGTTTTCGGGCGACGATCAACCATATGG
>REEF01000922.1 GCA_007695205.1 Planctomycetaceae bacterium | reverse complement strand
GCCGAGCCCGGGGCGAATCGACTCGATCGTCAGCAGTGCGATGACCGAGAGAGGTCCTGCGACGGCTGCAGCACACAGCCCCGCCCACCATGCTTTCGATTGCCAGAACGTCCCGGCAGTCCAAGGCCTTCCCGCTCGTCCCCACCTGCGGGCATTGACTCCATTGAGGTAGCCGAAATACGTCGTAAGCACGGGCATAATGAAACTCATCGGGCCAACGATGACCAGTACGGACAGCCAGCCTACCACCGGAACCTGACTGGTATGACGGTACACCCACCAGGCGATCAACCCGTTGATCAGCAGATTGATGAGCAGCTCGCGAGGCCCCAAGATTCTCCAAGCATACCCGCTCAAGGACCGAAGGATCGCATCTCCGGAGGTACTCATAGGGCCTCCCCGGGGCCTGTCGGCGAAACGGTCCGGGCGGTTTCGCGCAGTTGCTGTTCGTAACTTGTCAAGAAATCGCGGGCAGCGGATGCCCCCAGCCACTGCGGGTCGGCGTTCAATGCGATGGTCAAGCGGTCGGCATAGTGGAACAGGGCCAAAGCGGCCCGTGTTCCGGGGCGGACTGGGGGCGCGCCGAAGATGCTCTTGACCAACAGGTTCCCCGCCTGGATCTCCTTGCCGACTCGCGGAAACCGTGCACGGAAACGACGGGTCGGATCTCCCAGATTCGAAAGAACTACCGTCGCGTAGCGGCGGCTAAGCCGGGTGCCGAGCCAGAGGGCGCCGGGCACACGGTCCACGATTCGAAGCGCCTCGACAAACATGGCTCCTAGACTCCAGGTGCGGATCGCTTCGGTCTCCCGCGCGATCTCTCGAAGCAGCCGAGCCGGATCTCGGCATTCCCGCGTGTGGTGAGTTATCAGGGCATAGCCCAGCACGTTCGTGGCAGGCATCCGTACGTCGCGTTTGCCCCGCAACGCCGTGGGCATATTGATCCGCAGCCAACCGTCTTGCCGACGCACACCCCATCGCCGGTTCCATGCCTCGACGGTCAAGAACATATCGCGCAGCAAGACGTCGTTCGCTGTGCTCCCCAAGGCCGATGCTTCATGACTGTAACGGAGATAAACCTGTTCGGGCAGCGTCGTTGTGACCAACTTACGCTTCTCCGCTTCTGACGATCCCGTAGGGCGGCGCGGTCCTTGCAGGACCCGGGGACGGCGCGACAGCACTTTCCAGACCTCGCGCACCATGCCCTTGCTCGCCTCCCAACGCGTGACGGGCACCGGAGGGCGTGTGTCGAAAATGCCGCGGTACGCCAAACCGGCAGGATCCACCGGCAACAGCGTTGGTCGTCGGTCCGCCGGCGCTGTGCGGAGCCCGTAGAAAGCCAGCAGATCCCCCAGGAACCGCATCGCACCGATCCCATCGCAGGCCGCGTGGTGAAACCACAGCAGCAACGTCGCCGTGTCTCCCTCCGACCAGATCTCGCCGGCAACCGGCGCCGCAGCCCGCAAATCGATTCTCCGCCCCGGGCCGAAATCCGACGCTGCAGGACCATCGTACCAGCGCAACACGGCTGGCGGACCGTCCGCCAGAGCCCAATGCCGCGCCCCACAACAACGTGTCAACCGAGCGCCCAGCAGCGGGTGCCGGGCCAATGCCTGAGCGAATGCCCCCTCCATGCTCTCCCGGTCCGGCGCACCCTGCAGCCCCACCTGTACCAAGAACGTCATGGGATAAGCAAGGCGGTCGTCGGCAAGCATGTAACGCTCGAAGGGAACCAGCCGGAGCGGAAACAACAGCTTGCTGTCCGCGCTTCTCGGCGCAGTACCCGATTCGTTCTGCCCGTTTTCTGGAGAGCGGTTCATCGTAGTCCTTACCGAGCGGTCAACACTGCCGAATCCAGAGCGTCGAACAGCAGATCGGCAAGTCCGCAGGAACGCGATTCCACCACTTGTTCATCCAGATCATGAACCAAGACGGAGCTCCCAAAACGCACAAACGGAAACGCGATCCGCCGCCCACGGGTCCTAGCGCCAACGATCACCGCACGATCCCTTGCTGATGCTTGCATGGTGCGCGAGTCCTGATTTGCGAGGTTCCTTTCACACATGAATCCCCACGCCCCCGTCTACCACCAACGTTTCTCCCTGCACCAGATCGCTCAACGGACTCGCCAGGTAAAGCACGGCATCCGCCACGTCGCGGTCGGTCAGAAAGCGGTGCCCGGTCATGCTCTTATGGATGCGGCCAGCAAAGATCGCCTCGGAATTCGGAATCCGCCGCGTCGAGTCGGTCTCGACCAGACCAGCACGCACGGTGTTGAAGTTGATCCCCCGCTCGCCCAATTCCAGCGCCATGTGCCGCATCAATGCCTCCAAGGCTGCCTTGGACGTACCAATCGTGCCGTACATCGGCAAGGCGATCACTGACCCGTGGCTGGAAATCGCAATCACCTTGGCACGCCCTTCGCTCTGCTCCAACAACGGCAATGCCGCCTGTACCAGATAAAGGACCGGGCGCACATTGATATGCATCGCCGCATCGAAGTTCCGATCGGTGGTTGCTACCAGTGGACGAAACCCGCCCGTGGCTGCGTTGCTAACGACAATGGCCAGACTCCCGAATTCCAGCTTGATGAACTCGATCATCGATTCAACGTCGTCGCGTTCGCTGATGTCCGCACGGATCACCGCCGCGTTGCGTCCCATCCGCCGGATCGCCTCCGCCACTTCCATCGCGGATGACTTCGAAGAGACGTAGTTGACCACGATGTCCGCCCCTGCCTCGGCCAATCGCAACGCACACGCACGTCCGATCCCACGCGAAGCCCCAGTCACCAACGCAACTTGCCCAGAAAGATCGATCATACTCTCCCCCTTTCCTCGTTTTTCCAGCCTTCGCATACCGCTGCCGCGATCGAGTCGTGGCGGTCCTCAACGGCGCTTCGGGAAACTCCCCTCTGCAGGCACACCAACGTCGAGAGCATCCCCGGAGCCCGTCGGCAGACGATCCAACAGTCGAGACCGCGGATGGTCCAGACGGCGTTTTCCTGCGTGGCAAAATCCGTCACGCGTGCCCGGGCGATCGGTGTGAGCTGCATGATGTCCAGGCAGCGCGGGGCAAAGGGAACTCGGGCGCCGGCTGCCTTGTACCAGGATTCCTTGAGCGACCAGATAATGGATTCGGCCCAAGTCTGACCAATCCGTCGGCACCAGGCCCGCTCCTGATCCGAGAACCAAAAACCAGCCAATGCCGGATCGAGCGGAACGGCATCCATGACATCTGCCCCCAGAGAACAATGTGGTTCGCACGACGCAACGACGTAGAGACCGTTCGCCGAATGCGAGATCGTCAGATGCCAGGGCTGCATTCGTCCCCGGAGCCAGACGCGCGGACGCGCAGGACGATCTAAACCATCGCGCGATTCGATGTGGAGATCCGAAAACGCCGGCCCGCGCTCTCCCATCAACGACGTGAGCACTTGTTTGGCGAGCCAACGGCCGCCCAACCATTGCAGACGGCGATCGGCGGAAGACAGTTCCGACAATCGCTGCAGTTCGGCCGCAGACAACCAGCGATCCGGTGGCTGATAACGCAGCAGCTTTTTCATCTCGGCGAGCGGCATCAGGCGTTCCCTCCACATCAGGAATTCTCCCCAATACAATTCGCCCGATATCCCTCGATCTGCAGGATCGTATCCCCGGCCTCTCCCACCAGCACCATGTCGTACCGGTTCTGTTTCAAGCCTTGTTCACGAAGAAAGAAACGCAGGATACACTGCTCGCCCTCACGGGGCGAACGCGATTGTCGATAGCATTCCAGACCGGCGGGAATCTCCAAAGCCTGTTCCAGCATGATATAGCCCCAAGTTCCGCATGCTACCAGGCAACCATCGACCAGCGCAGGAGCAGTGAACATGCCGGTGCCTGTCCTCGTACCCACCAATTCGGTCGTCGGCTTAGCCTTCAAAACGGCGCGACCACCGCCGTGGATGTAATCGATCTTCAGCAGGGTTCGAAACGGTCTGCCGTGATAGATATGCAGATCTTCCGGATACAAGAAGGGGAACCAATCGAACAACGGTTTGCCTGGCTGAATTGCCTCCAGTTGCCGTGCAGCGTCGCCGGTTTCCAACGTTCCCGAAACGTAAAGACGTTCCGAGTCGATTTGCTTGCCATTCGAATCGTAGAACGGACCGACCAGCTCGCAGGCAATCCCCGAGTTGGTTTCCCTCATGCACACTTGTGCCGGTTGCACCTGTTTCGGATCAACATAACAAGGATTGATGATCCGCACGTCACGGATGGCAGTAATGTGCGTTGAAGGCCTCAGGGCCATGACGGCTTCCGCGAATAGCTCCAAAGCCATCACGATCGGCAGAAGCGGCTTGCCGCGGAACCGATGCTCTGCCAAGAACGGGTCGCGAGCAGCATCCAGATGCAACTCGGCCAAGTATTGGCCTGCGGCGATTCCCGGTACCAACCGATCCATCAACGGCAGACTGGCACAGGGATCCGAAGAAGAAGCCATCACCGCGGATGCCGCCCCATCGTCGTGCGTTTCCCGCGGCGGTGAAGTAGCCACCGCTTCGCCCGCAGAAGAAGCATCTGCGAACTCACGTGGATCGGCAGGCGCGGCATTGCGAGTCATCGTGCGATCCGTGTCCAACGGTTCCGGCTTGTCCAAAATCAAGATCTCCCGTTCCCTTGTCCCGGACTGCAACTCGTTCAGCAAATGAGTCACCCCCTCGGCCACAGGCATGAACGAGACTCCGCCAGCCTGCAAAGCCATTTTGCTTTCTGGTCGAACCGCCATACCAACCTCGTCCCATGCCGGCCAGTGGAAGCAGAGGCTGCGGCAATCCGGCCTTTCCACCGCCAGGCGATCCATCATCTTCGCCAAAAGATCGGAAGCCAGCGAATAGTCGGCTTGGCCTAACCCTCCAAAGCGTCCGCTGGTCGATCCGAACGCCACGAAGAACTGCAGCAAGTCGTCGGCGGTCAAGGAAATCAGGTTTGCGGCGCCGTCGCATTTCGCGGCGATCGTGGCTTGGACTTGAAGCATTTTCTTGCGCACCAGGCGGCAGGCTGACTCGATCCCGGCGCCGTGCAGTACGCCGATGATAGGGCCGTCTGTCTTCCGGATGCGCTGCAAGGTCACCGCCAGGCTGTCCCGATCGCAAAGATCGCAAGCATGGTAGGTCGCCCGAACGCCTCTCTTCGCGAACCGCCCCAAATTCCGCTCCAATTCCATGGCCTTTTCGATCTGGCGCCAGGCATCGGCTGGACTGCGGTTCTCTTGCCGCGCTCGTATCGCGAGGTCGCGCTTCAGACCCCGCAACTGCTCGTCATCCAGTCCGCGCC
>REEF01000962.1 GCA_007695205.1 Planctomycetaceae bacterium | reverse complement strand
CAGATGGTAGCGACGATGGCGAGTATCAAAAAAACGATCAGCGTCATCAGAGACCTCCAAGTCGGAAAACTCAGCAAAACGTGTACCACTGATTGCACCATCCTACGCGAAAGCAGCCGTCATGCCAACCAGCACGAGGGACTCCTGGCCCGGTGCTCCCAGACGGCTCGTTGTTTGACTGACTTGTTGCACGCCACCCAGTCGTAGTGGACAATCAATCTTCGACCGATACGGGATCGTCCAAGGCGGAAATCGGACCGAAAGTGACGACGCGATGCCGGCTCGTGCTCGAGAGTTCGATATTTGGGGCGTGAGCGATTACGATTACGATTACAATTACAATTACGATTTCGAGCACGAGTAGGAAGATCGAAACAACCTCGAGGAGATTGAACAATGAACCATTGGCTGATGACGACGGTTACCTTCTGTATTTTGAGCTTGGTGAGTTTGTGCCCCACGGTCGCGGAATCGGCCGATCCGCAGTGGACGAGCCTGTTCGATGGAAAGACGCTGAATGGATGGCATGTCCAATGCGTCCCGGCCGACCGGGACCAGACTTTCTGGACCGTCCAAGACGGCGCGATCGTCTGCGACTCGATGGACAGCACCGACCACGACTATGTATGGCTGCTGACCGACCAGGAATACGACGATTTCGAACTACGGATGAAGGTCCGGTCGTATGCCGATTCGCCCGGTAATTCCGGCATTCAGGTGCGTTCCCGCTACGACGATCAGGCCCAATGGTTAGATGGTCCCCAGGTGGACATCCATCCGCCGGGCGGCTGGCGGTCCGGGCTGATCTACGACGAGACACGCGGCCACAAACGTTGGATCTTCCCGTCGCTAGAGAGCTGGAATATCAAGCCCGCTCAGGGTCCCCAACAGTGGAAATGGAACCGGGACGGCTGGAACGATGTATATATCCGATGCCAAGGGACCAGAATCCTTACCAAAATCAACGGTCTGACCATCGCCGACTACGACGGCGCCGGCGTGCTGGACGACCAGTGGCACGAGAAATACGACGTGGGGATGAAAGGACACATCGCGTTGCAACTCCACAGAAGTGACCGTTTGCGCATCGCCTTCAAAGACATCTACCTTCGGCCGCTTCACGATTGACGACCTGCTCGCCTAAGATCCTGCCATACCGCCCATGATGGCTTAACCTTCTGTCAAAGATGAAATGATGAACCAACTTGGTATCAAGCGTCTCACGCTCAGCATTTTCCTGCTTGGCACGCTGTTCGCGTCCATCGAGGCCGCTGATGACGACCGTTCAGCCGAGGGTTCGGAAGATCAGCCAAGGCCACGCGTTCTCCTGCAGTTCGACGCAACGGCCGCGCCGGTTGCTTTCGGCGCCAAACGGCTGCAAGCAGCTCTTGAGCAGGCAGGATTCAGCGTCCAGTCCGCAAAGCCCGCGGCGGCAGCTTCGGCGGCAACGGCACGAATCGCTATCGCCGTCCAGCCGGCCGACGATGCACAACACCCCGCCGAAGGTTTTGCTATTCGTCGCTCGGCGAACGACGGGACCTTGGCTATCGAAATCGTCGGGGGTGACGCGGCCGGAGCGATGTACGGTGCGCTGGAGGTGGCCGAGCAGCTTCGACATGGCACGCCGTTAAACGAGATCCAGCCGCAGACGGCCGCGCCGCGGTTCGCTTTCCGCGCGGTGAAGTTCAATCTGCCCTGGATGTCGTATCGGCGGCACGAATCGCTGCAGCTTCACGACCAGACCTGCCGCGATCTCGACTTCTGGCGCGAGTTCCTGGATATGATGGCAGAAAATCGGTTTAACACGCTGACGCTCTGGAGCCTGCACCCGTTCACATGGATGATCCGACCGACGAACTTCCCCGAGGCGTGCGGGTTCTCTGACGACGAATTGGCCGAGTGGCAGGAGTTTTGGCGAACGCTCTTCCGCATGGCAAAGGACCGCGGCATCGACACCTACATGGTCAACTGGAACATCTTCGTTTCGCCGGAATTCTCCCAGGCACACGGCGTGTCGCCTCACAGCGCGAAAATGCACTACTGGGGCGAGGGGGACATGTCGGAACTGGTCGAGCGTTACACCCGCGAATGTGTCGCGCAGGTGATCGACGAGTACCCCGACCTGACCGGGCTGGGCATTACGCTGGGCGAGGGCATGGGCGGGATGACACCCGAGCAACGGCGCGATTGGATCGACCGAGCGTTCATCGCGGGCATGAAAGCCGCCAAGCGGCCGGCCAGGCTCATCTACCGCGCCCCGCTGTCGGCCGGTACCGGGTCGGGCGGTTCGACCAGTGTCGCCACCGAAAAACTGACCCGCGAAGCGATCGAGCGGCTGGATTTACCCGAGCCGATTTGGGTCGAGTTCAAATTCAATTGGTCGCACGCTCATTCGTCACCTCGATTATCGATCGTGCACGGAGGCCGATTGGACGACACCTATTGGAACCCGCCACCAACGAATTATCAGTTGACCTGGATGATGCGCAACGAGGACTTTTTCCTGCTGCGATGGGGCGAGCCGGGCTTCATCCGGCGCCATATCGAAACTAACGGCCAGGACTACGTGGGGGGCTACTTTGTCGGATCAGAGTGCTACATCCCCGCGAAAGACTACCTGCAGCGGCCCGACCCCCGCATCGACTGGCGGTACGCCTTCCAGCGCCAATGGCTGTACTACAAGCTTTGGGGGCGACTGCTGTACGACCCGGCCACGCCCGACGCGGTTTTCGCTCGCGCATTCGACGCGCGTTACGGCACGGGAACAGGCGACGTGCTGCTGCCGGCGTTTGAAGCGGTCAGCCGGATGCCGCTACGGCTTGCCTCGCTGCACAGATCGACGTGGGATTTTACGCTGTACAGCGAAGGATTCCTGGCGCCGCAAGGCCCGCGAGGCGGCAAGCCCTGGCGCGACGAATCGCCGTTTATCTCGGTCGACGAGTTGATCCACCAGCCGCCGCTGGATGCCGATTACGTATCGATAGCTGACTACGTCCGTTGGACCTCCGAGGGCACAGAGATCCCGGCGGAACGAATTACGCCGCCGGCGCTGGCCGAGGCGCTGCAGCGCGACGCCGAAAACGCACTCGAGCAAATCGACGGGCTCGATCTGCCTACCGGCTCCGTTGATTTCGAACTGGCCGATATCCGCGCCTGGGCCTATTTGAGCCTGTACTTCGCGGAAAAGCTGCGTGGCGGGGTTGCTTTGCAGACGTTTCGACTCACCCAGCGACCGAGCGACCGGTCCGAGGCTGTGGCACGCCTTCGCCGGGCCGCCGAACACTGGGATTCGCTGATCCAAGTGACGCGGTCCATGTACGACGAAGTGCCGCTGATCCACACCGGCTCGACACCCTTCTCCTGGGATCGTTACCGCGACCGCGTCCTCCACGACATCACCATCGCCGAAATGGCCGATCCGGATTAAGCGTCGTTGACGGGGATCATCAACGGCGGAGACGCTCGAACAGCGCGGTGGTCTCCGGGCGGATGTTCAACTCGCGGTCCGAGATCGCGGGCCGAGTGACGTCGCGTGTATAGTGACCGGATTCAGGGGCTCCGTACTCCCACGGGTCCTTGTCAAACCAGGTCGTCTGTTTTCCGTGCAATCGGAGCACGCCCTTCTCGAAATCAATGACCACCCGGCCCCATAACGGCTCGGCATAACGCACCGTGCGGACAGGGGCGTACCAGACGTACGAGGCGCTGTTGATCTGAATGAAAGGGATGTTGTGCTGGCTCACCAGGTAATCCTGGTGGTTGTGCCCGCAAAAGACGGCCAGGATCGCTCCGGGCCGCTCGCGCTCTGCCCGTTCCAAAATCGCCATCACTTCGGCGGAATTGCGCAGGACTTCGATCGGTTGGTGGACGAACACAATCACCGGCCGGTCGGTGGCAGCCAGTTGCTCCGTCAACCACTGCTGTTGTTGGTTGCCGATGAAGGCCGCATAGCCCGTACCGCCGCCACCCGGTTCGTTGGCGTCCAGGACGATGCCTCGAATCGGCCCCTGGTCGAACGTATGGTACCGCGACGGCATCCCCAGCCAATCGGCGACTTGATCGAAGGTATGGCCCCCATCACGCTCGTGGTTGCCCAGCACATGGTACTTGGGGCCTGGGAACGTGTTCCACAAATCTAGCATGGGCTGGCCGTTGGAAGGCTTGCAGAAGTCGCCTAACTGAATGATGAAGTCGACTTGCTGCTCCCGCATGTCAGCAAGAAACGCACGCACGAAATCCAATTCGACCATCCCCGTGCCCGGACGAGCCCAGTCGAGAACCCCATAATGGACGTCGGAAATGACACCGAACGAAACTCGCTCGCTTACGGCCTGATCCCCCGTCTCGTCCGCCTCGGACGCCGGACATGCAAGCGCAAACACCGTGACGACGCCGAAGACGATCGAGCAAATCCCGATACCTGGGCGGTGCCTATCGAACGTGGTCGATTTCAACCAATTGCAAAGCTTCATACCTAGGGCTCCTCATTTTTCTGGAAGTTGACAAACGCACCCGATCGATTATGAACCGGTCCTAAGCACCCGGCGAGGTATTTCTTGGTGGAATCGGTGGAAGGGGTCGGGAGTCGTTTTCGGGCAAGCTCCCCAAGACTCGTTGTAAAGAACGGCCACCGAACTTCTCTCGAATCTGGTCGGAAACTTCGTCCAGACGCGTGCATGCGTTCGGTTGCCGATGACGGGTCATCAAGTCCAGAACATGATCAGAGCAATCAGCAGGACCGCGATCAGACCGCCTAATAACAGTGGAAACATCGGCCGATCACTGACGCTCACCGGTCCCTTGTCCAGGCAGATCGACGCCAGATAGTTGCGAATCCGGCGCAGCTCTCCATTCTCGTCCTCGGACTCGGTCAAAATGAGCTCGGCTCTTCCGTGCTTGGTGACAATTTTCGTTTCGTATGCACCATTAGGTTCGAACTGGTGGTAAAACACCGCATGAATATCATCGAGCGAACAGGTGACCTCGGGGGCCGATCGGATCGACCAGAATTTCTGGTTCGTATGACAATTAACAAACTTGACGGTTCTGGCCTGGGGATCAACGAAGATTCCCTGATTGCGATATTCAAACGCCATGCTTTGGTCGCCGATCACCTGCTTGCCGTGGCTCCAACCGGATTCGACCAGTTCGGCGGGATTCGGCTGCACCCGGCTGCCGAATATGCTATGCAGGGTATACGCCAGAAAACCAATCAGCAGCAAAGAATTGACGATCAAGAAAATGCTAAACATCCACATCATTTTCGCACCTTCAGTGCAATGAATCGGAACGCCGCATAGATCCACGGCGAAAAGGAGTCTCGGCC